>VGRJ01000005.1 GCA_016875405.1 Deltaproteobacteria bacterium
CCGTAGCCTTGCGGCGGCGGTGGCGGAGGAGGTGCTCCGTAGCCTTGCGGCGGCGGTGGCGGAGGAGGTGCTCCGTAGCCTTGCGGCGGCGGTGGCGGAGGAGCTGCACCGTAGCCTTGCGACGGCGGTGGCGGAGGAGCTGCACCGTAGCCTTGCGACGGCGGTGGCGGAGGAGCTGCACCGTAGCCTTGCGACGCGGGCGGCGCCGGCGCATCCACGTGGGATGGGCGGTTTGCCCACGGAGCGTCGGTCGACGGATGCGACGCGGGAGGTGCCGGCGGCGCGCCGTAGTCGGTGAACGAGTCCGACGGCGGCTCGGCGAGCGGCTGCGCCGGTGCCCCGTAAGCGGGAGGCAAGTCGTAAGCGTGTGCCTCCTGACTCGGAGCGTGGGACGGAGCGAAGGGAGAGGGTGCGCCGGGCGCGAACTCCACTGCCGGAGCACTGCCACCGTAGGCGTAAGGAGCGCTGCCCTGTTCATAGGGCTGCGGGGCCGGCGCTGCGCCTGCAGCCCAGACGTCATGCGAGGGCTGGGCGCTCGAATCGACCCAAGGGTTGGCCTGGGCAGCCGATGCGGACTCATGATGAGCCTCGACCGCGGGCACACTCGGAGCCCAGGCTTGCGGCGATGCCTCGACCGCGGGCACGGGCCACGCCGGCGCCACGGGCGCAGCCTCGACCACGGGCACACTCGGAGCCCAGGCTTGCGGCGACGCCTCGACCGCGGGCGCGGGCCACGCCGGCGCCACGGGCGCAGCCTCGACCACGGGCACACTCGGAGCCCAGGCTTGCGGCGATGCCTCGACCGCGGGCACGGGCCACGCCGGCGCCACGGGAGCGACCAACGGAGGCGCGGGCGTGGGCTCGAAGGTGCGCGACACGGGAGGCTGAGCGCTCGCGCGCTGGAGCTTGCCGGTCTTGCATCGCTCGAGGCCGGCCATGGCCTCCTTGTCGCCTGCTTTCATTCGAAGAACGCGACGCCAAGCATCCGCGGCCTCGCGAGCATCTCCGAGCGACTCCTCCCACAGGATCGCGACCTTGCGCGCCAGCTCCGCCCGAACGTTCGGTTGGCGACCTCGGAGGATCTGGTCCTCGTAGAGCTCGATCATCCCGCGATGATCCCCGAGCTCGGTGAGCAGATCCGAGAGCTCCTTCGTCAGGTCCTGGTCTCCCGGCGAGAGCTCGTGCAGCCGCTTCAGATCACCCGAGGCGCCGCGTCGATCGCCAAGGACGGACGAGCGTAGCTCCGCGCGCTTCCGAAGGAGCTTGCGCACCACCGGACCGTCGGTGACTTGCTCGAGCGCGTGGTTGAGGGCGCCCTCGAGGCGACGCGGCTCTCCGGTATCCGCGGCGAGCGCGTCGAGCAGCTCGAGGGTCGCGTCCTCGACGTGAACCACGATGGCCTCCGCGAGCCACCCGAAGGCAAGATCGAGGTCGCGGAGGTCTGCGCGCGCGTGCTCTGCGGCACGACGCAAGAACGCCGCTCGCGTACGCCCACCGTCGCGCGAGCCCTGACCGCCGGCTGCGAGCGACTCGATGAAGAGGCGCAACACGCGCGGCTCGCCCCCGTGCAGGGCATCGACATCCCGCGCCGACTGCTCGATCGCCACGAGGGTCGACTCTTGGACGCCCCCGCTGAGCACGTTGCCGAGAAACTCGCGCGCGCGGTCGAGGGCGCCGCGTTCAGCCGCAGCCGTGGCCGCGCGGACGAGCGCCTCGAGGCGGTCCTGCGGGCGCTTGCAGCGCAAGACCTGGCGCTCGTAAAGGTCAACGACCTGCGCCGGCTGGAGAAGCAGGTTCGCGAGGCGTTGCAGCAACGGAGAGGCCTCCGCCGGCTCGACGGCATTGAGGGCCATCTCCCCGTGCTGCAGCGCCTCCGTCGGATCGACCCCGACTTGAACGAGCTGCTCGGCCTGATGAACGAGCACCTCGGCCCTCGGAACCCCCGTCAGGTTTCGCGCGGTGAGCTCGTGAACGGCCGCGAGCGCCTCGAGATCGTGAAGCTCAAGGGCGATCCCTTCGAGCCGCCGCACGAGGTCCTCGTCGGCTTGCCGTGAGCGGAGCAGCTCGAGCGCCACGGCGCGCGCCTCGGCTGCGCGACCGTCCTCGGCGAAGAGTTCGAACGCGCGTCGCATCGCCGCCGGACGCTCCGGCCCCTGCGACGCGGCATGCCAATCGCGAAGCTTGGTCGCGACCTGCGCCTTGCGCCCGAGTCGGAGGCCAAGCTCGGCATGAGCGTCGCGGCACGCGCGATCGCCCACGTCAGCAAGCTTCTCGAGAGCGGAGAGCGCCTCATCAGGGCGGTCGAGGCGTTCGATGAAGAGCGTCGCGAGCTCGATCGTGAGTCGGGAGGCCTCGTCCTCGTCTCCCTCGACCTCGACCAGCTTGGTAAGGAAGGTCGCGGCCTTCTCCCACTCCTCGAGCGCGCGATACACGCGAGCGAGGCGTGCGACGACGTCGAAGTCCTCCTCGTCGAGGCCGTGGAGCAGTTCGAGCCACCGCGCCGCGCCTCGAGCGTCCTCGAGCTTTTCTTCGAACAGCGAGACGAGCTTCTGCGCGATCTCGACGCGCCGCTCGCCCATCCCGTCGACCCCGTCGAGCGCACCGAAGAGCTTCTCGAGCGCCGCGACGGAAGCCGCATGGTTCCCTTGACGCTCCTCGACGTCGGCGAGCGCGTGCATCGCGTACGCGTTGCTCGGGTCGAACTCCTCGAGGACGCGCCGGTACATCGCGGCCGAAGCGGCAAGGTCTCCGACACCGTCGGCGAGCAACTGCGCGACGCGCACGGCGTAAGCGAGCCGGTCGGCCCCCTCGGTGTGCTCCACGATCTGAGCGCCTCGAGCCGCCGCATCGACGTGGTCCTGAGCTCGCTCCGCGAGCTGGAACAGGATCTGGAGGGCGCCCAGATTCTCTCCGTCCGCGAGGATGTGCTCGAGCGTCGCGCGAGCGGCGGCCTCGTCACCCATGCCGAGCTGGTAGGAGGCCGCCCGGTGCCGCTCCTCCGCGCGCTTTGCGCGATCCGAGATCTTCTCCGCGCGCGCGAGGACGAAGGTCACGAGGTCGCCGGTGCGCCCCTCGGCCTCAAGCGCCCCGAGCACCTGAGACGCGTAGTCGTCGTTGTCGGGCGCGAGCAGCGACGCCTCCTGCAAGTTCAGGAGCGCCATCGCGGGATCTCCGGCGAGCCGGTGCGCCTCCGCAGCCTCGGCCACGACGGCGGCGCGCTCGGAGCCTTCAGCGGTCGTCGCGCGCTTCTCGAGGAGCCGCGCGCAGTCGGCGTAGCGTCCGAGCTGCCGCAGGAGCTCGAGAGCCTTGCTCGTCGACGCCGCGTCACCGGTCAGTCCGGCGACCTCGAGGTGCCGCTCAGCGGCACCGGTGAGGTCACCGAGCGCGGCCTTCAGCTCGGCAGAACGTCCGAGGAGCCTCGGGCGATCCTCCGCGGATGCGGACGGGAGCGCATGTTCGAGCGCTTGGTGAGCGGCAGCGTGTTGACCTAGAGACTCGTACAAGCTGACGGCGCGCTCGAGCGCTTCCGGATCGCCGGGCGCGAGCGCCAACACGCGAAGCCAGGTCTCGGCAGCGGCAGCGACGTCGTTCCGCTCCTTTTCGTGGATCTCCGCGAGGCGCCGCTCGAACGCGACCTTCTCGCCGAGGTCCTCGGCGTTCATCGCCTGCTGCTCGAGCATCGGCGCGAGCTCGTCCCAGCGCTTCTGCTTCTCGAAGAGCCCGAGCAACCTGTCGCGAGCCTGGCGATCGCTTCTATCGAGCTGCAGTACGAGGCGCCACGTCTCGATCGCGCGGTCGAGGTTCTTGAGCTTGCTCTCGGCGATCCCTGCGACGTCCGCGAGCTCGGACTTGCGCGACTCGAGCGGCTGCGAGGCATCCCGCGCGGCGGCGGTGAGGACGTCGCACAGTTCTTCGAAGCGACGCTGGAGACGGAGCGTCTCTTCGACAAACGTGAGCGCCTCTGGCTGCGCAGGCATGACCGCGAGGACGCGGCGGTAGAGCTCGAGCGCCTTCAGCGTCTGCTTCGCTTCGGCGGCGCGGCGCGCATCTTCGAGCGCGTTTGGAGGCAAGGACGGTGTAGGCGCCGGCGGTGGGGGTGGCTCGATGGGCGGCGCTTCGACGGGCGCAGCGTCGCCGCTCGCTGCGTGCGGCAGGGAGCCGTCCGGTGCAGCGGAGTACGGGTCGACCTGGGGCTCCGCGCCAGGAGGCTGCGGCGCATCCGAGAGACGCAGAGGCTCGACCGAAGCCTGCCCCTCGTGCGGATCGAGCGTGGAGAACTCCGCGGCGGCGGTGACATCGGCGACCGCATCGCCGGCCACGAGCTCGACGTCGTTGGCGGCGATGTCGAGCGCTGAGGCTCCACCGTCGGCCTCGTTCGCGGCGACCACGCCCTCGTGCGTCGCCACCGAGGCCGCCTGGGCGACCGCATCCGCGACGGCGGGCGAGTCTGCAGGCACCGGCGGAAGCGCGACGTCACCGATCACCGCAAGCAGATCTCGGGCGCGTTGGGCCATGTAGCCCGCGGGGTTCTCGGCGAGGTACGCACGGTACCGCTCGACGAGCTCGGCCTGGCGACCGAGCGACTCCGCGTAATAATCGGCGAGCTGCAACGCGCGGTCATCCCCAGGGGCAGCCTTCAACGCAGACGTCGCGTACCCGAGGCCATTCTCGCCGTCGTAGCCTTCGGCGTACTGCAGCATCACGCGCGAAGCATCGGCGCGGTCCTCCGCCGTCACGGTCGAGCCGGCGTCGAGTCGCTCGAGCACCGCGCAAGCGAGCTCGTAGCCGAGCATCGTCTCGTCGGGACGAAGCCCCATCAACTCACGCAGAACTCGGGTAACCGCTGCGGCGTCGCCCGCCGCGCGAGACGTCTCGAGCTCGTCACGGCAGAGCGCCTCGCGGCGCGCGGGGTCGTCGACGAGGACCTTCTCCGAGGCGAAATACGGGAGCGCTTTGGCGAAGTCGCCGCGCGACTTGTACTGCTCGCGAGCTTGGTAGATGGCGTACGCGTTCGACGGCTCGAGCTCGACGAGGGACGCCCAATGGCGCAGCGCCCCTTCCGCATCGCCGAGACCATCCCCGCCGTAAAGGTTCGCGAGCTCTTCGTGTGCGTCACGCAGGGGCCGCATCAAGTCCGACTGCTCAGGGAGCAGCGGCCGCACGGCCTGGCTCATGCGCTCGAGGACCTCGGCGAGCGCGCGCCGATCCCCGGAATCCCGGTGAATCTGGGCGAGGACCTGCACCGCGGCCACGTTGCTCGGGTCGCGGTCGACGCCGGCAGCGAAAAGACGCGTGGCTTGCGCGAGGTCGCCGAGCGCTTGCCAGACGTTCGCAGCCTCGCTGTACCAGTGGGCTGAGAAGTAAGGGTCCGTGGTTCCCGCCGCGACATGCTCGAGGAGCGTCGCGTAAGTGGTGGGCTCGTGCTGCCCCGCGAGGTGAGCCTGCCCCAGCGCGTCCGCGTCGTGAGGGTCCCGTACCAGTCGCGCGACCAGCGATTCAAACTGCGCCGGATCCATGAGAGCGTCGGCCGACGTTACACGGAGGGGGGCCTCCCGTACAGCGCAACGGAGCGGCGCCGTGAGAGCCGTGCGCTACTGGTCGAACTTCGTGTAACCGCGCTTCTTCTGGGGCGGCGTGTACGGCTTCGCGGCGCTCGCGGAGCCCGCCGGCGACGATGCCGTGGCAGTGGGCTCTGGCTCGACGACCGACGGCACTGCGGAGGCGGAAGCCTTGGCAAGCGCGGCATCGGACGCGACGGAGCCGGTCGGAACGGCAGGCGGAATGCGTCGGTCCCCCGTCGATGCGCGCGCTCCGACGACCGGAGCGGGTCGTGGCATCGTGGCGTCGACGCGCGGTCCCCTCGAGAGGAAAGCCGCCGCTCCTACGAGCACCGCGAGAACGCCGAGCGCTGCGAGGACGGTCCGCGCGCGCCTCGAGCCCGCCCCAGAATCACGTGGGAGGACAGCGGTCCCCATCGTGGCGTCCGCAGAGGCAGCAACCGCGCGCTCGAACTCCTCGAGGAACTCGAGGGCGCTCTGCGGCCGTCTTGCGGGCTCCTTCTCGAGGGTGCGCATGAGGAGCGCCTCCAGTCCCGCAGGGATCCGCGCTTCCGGCGAAGCATCGGAGGGGCGACGCGGGACGGTCTTGATGTGATGCGCCATCACGACGACGGCGTCATCGTCCGCGAACGGCGGTCGCCCGACGAGCATGTGGTAGACGATGACGCCGAGGGCGTAGAGGTCGCTGCGCGCGTCGAGCTTCTTGCCCTGCGCCTGCTCCGGCGACATGTAGCGGGGCGTCCCGAACACCGTGCCCGCCTGCGTCTCGAGCACGTCGACGCGGCCGTCGGACGTGAGGAGCTTCGCGATGCCGAAGTCGAGGACCTTGCACAGGGGTCGACCGTTTTGCCCGCTCGTGAGGAGGAGGTTGTCGGGCTTGAGATCGCGGTGAATGACGCCTTTCGCGTGAGCCTCGGCGAGCGAGGCAAGGGTGTGACGAACGACCACCGTGACGTCCGAGAGCTCGAGGCGCCCGAGCCGCTTGATGCGGTCGCCGATCGACTCGCCGTCGAGCAGCTCCATCGCGAGGTAAAGGGAACCTTCGAGCCCGGGAGGACCGCCGCGAACGGCCTCGACTTCGCCGAAGTCGTAGACGGTCACGGTGTGCGTCGAGGCGAGCAGGCTCATCGCGTGAGCCTCCTGTTGAAAGCGGGTCTTCGCCTGGGCGTCGAGCAACCGATCCGAGCGAACGACCTTCAAGGCGACGTCCCTGCCCATCGCTTCTTGCCGCGCGCGGTAGACGGTCCCCATCGAACCGGCACCAAGGAGCTCGAGCACGGCGAAACGACCGGCGATCACGGCACCGAGGAACGGGTCACCGTCACCCTCGGCGATCGCGTGTGGCGAGACGAGCACGGTATCAGGGTGCGTCGGGCATCGCTGAAGGCGAGCGCCGACCGCGTCGTCCACCCGGTACCGACAGCGGGGACACATGGCCCCGCCCAAGGTCCGTAAGGTCGCTTCGGTATTGCCCTCCGCCATTCGCGCGGGCCGAATGGTGAGTCACCTACGGACGCACCGCAAGGCCAATGAGCCGGCGAGCGAAACCGCGCGACACGCGAACCGATCCAAGTCGCCGCAGCTCGCGTCGTCGCAGCAGAGATCGGAGCAGTAGCGACCCGCGCCTTCGCCTATGCAGGAGCCGGAGCGGCACTCGGAGTCGGCGCCGCACGAGGCGCCCACCTCGCTCGTCGCCTCGTCCTCGACCACGCGGACGCAGGCGCGGATGCCGTTCAGCTTGGAGCACGCGAGTCGGAAGGTCTTCGACGGCGGACCTGGCGAGGTGAGCTCGCCGCACTCGAGTGAGGAGCAACAAGCCGCGGCGCAGTAGCTGCGGCCCTCGAGCGTCAAGGAACACGACCCGGAGCGGCAGTCGTCGTCCTTGTCGCACGGCCCCGAGCCAATCGCGTCCTTCGGGACGGCGCCGCAGGTCCACGAGGGCTCTCCCCCGAGCGGGGGCTCACCCAGCCTGCAGCCCTCCGCGAGGCTCGGGCAATCCAGCTCGCGGCAGCAAACGTCCGCGCAGCGACCCGCTCGGCAGGCCGCGCTTCGGCAGTCGCCGTCGTCCGCGCACGTGGTCCCCGCAGGCGCGCTCCCGGGTATCACGCCCGCGGCGAGGCTCGAGAGCGGCCAGCATACGTTCTGGGCACCGAGCGGGACCGGCACGCAGACGAGACCGTACCCGGGCGCGCCGCAGTCGTCGGACGAACAGCACGGCGCGAGACAACGCTTTCCCGCGCCAGGCTCGAGGCCGCTCGCCTCGAGACAGCTCGCGGGGGCTCGGCAATCCGTGTCCTCGACGCAGGTCGCGCCCGATGGGGCTCCGGCCGCTCGGCACGTCCCCTCGACGCACGTCTCGCCGGCAGGGCACGCGGGCTCTCCGTAGGCGCCCTCGTCCCGGCAACGGATCACCGACAGCTGTCCATCGAGCAGCATCGAGCACGCCGACACCGCGAAGAGCGCGACGGGCACGAGGACTCGGGCGGAGGTCGTCATTGGAACCGCCAGGTGCACGAGGCCGAGCCGGCACCGAGCGTGAGCGTCGCGCTCCGGGTGCGCGGGCTCCACGGCCCCTCGGGCTCCGCGGCGAACACCCCGAGCGCGATGCTCGCAAGGCCCGAGGCCGCGGCGAGCCCGAGAAAAACATCGGCAGCGATGCCGGTCGCGCGAGCGCGAGCCGCCGCCGAGTCGAGGTCCGCGTAGGACATCCCCGGTCCGGTCTCCGCCACTTGCCCTGGTGCCGTGGCGGCCGCGTAGAGGCCGAGGCCTCCCCCGACGAGCGCCGCCCCGACGCTCGTCCCCGCGGTCGCCCAAATCGAGGTGCGCAGCGTCGAGGGACCGGCCGGCGGCGGCGGGGGTGGCGGAAGGGGTGGCGGAGGGGGTGTTGCAGGGCGCTCCAGCTCGCGCTTCGCGAGCGCGCCCTCGATGCGCTTCACGATCGCGCCGAGCCTCTCGCGCTCGAGCGGATTCCCCTCGAGTTCGAGCGCTCGGCGGTAGTTTCGGACCGAGGGCTCGAGGTCCCCGAGGAGCTCATGGATCTTACCGAGGTTGAAAAACAGCTGACCTCCGCTCGGATCGCTCGCGACCGCCTCGTCGAGGCGCGACAGCGCCTCCCGGTAACGCCCCTCCGCATAGAGGCGTTGCGCCTCGTCGTGGAGGTCGAGCGCCCGGATGCATCGAGGGTTGCGCACGTCGATGACGCAGTTCGGCGCATCCTCCGCGCGAGCCATCGCCGGACCGATGACGAGGAGCGCGCCCGTCACGGCGAGGCGGAATGACACGTGCGCGTTGCGCGGGGCCATACGGGCGAGGGAGCATAGCCCTTTTCGCGAGCGAGGGGCGACCTCTGGCGCTACCTTTCATGAGTGAGCTTCAGTCCTCGAGCTCCCGAAGCCAGCGCGACGTTGCAAGCGCTCGTGCCCGCTGCCGCGCCTCTTCGACGCCCCACGGCAGGACCACTCCTCTCGCCTCGCCTCATCGCGGCGGTCGCGACACTTGCCTTCGTCTTGACCGTAGGCGGCGCGCTCGGAGTCGCCCTCGCCTTGCGTCACCTGAAGAAGCTCGTCGATGAGCGCGGAGCTCGCGAGGAACAGACCGCGCCCGCGAGCGCGGCACCCGCCGCCTCAACCGCTCGCACGAGCGAGGTCGCGCCGCACGCCCACGCGCTCTCAACCGAGACGCAGACGACACGCATCGGCTCGATCGAGTTGGTGACGCTCGGCTCCGCTGCCCCTGAGCTCCGGGGGGCCCTCCGAGACGAGCTCGGCCGCAGCCGAACGACAGGCCTCAACCTGCTCGTCGCCGTGATGGACGGGGACGACTGCGAACCGTGCCTTGGCTTCCTGTCGTCGCTCTCCGCGCCCGAAATGCAGTCGGCCCTTCGCGGGGCGCGCCTCTTGGTCCTCGAGCGAGCGACGTTCAAGGAGGAGCTCGACGAGCTCGGCCTCCGCACGGACGTTCAACCGATGTTCCTCCGCTTCGACGAGTCGCTCGGGCTGCTGGACGCGATTCACGGCGGCGAGTGGGCCGACGACGTCGCGATCAACATCGCACCCGTCCTCGGCGCATTCTCACGGGGCGCCTACCGCGCACGCCGCTATCCGATCTGGACGCCAGCGCGCGGCGGACAGCGTCTCTGAGGAGGCGTCGCAACGTCGCGCCGCCGGCGAAATCCGCTTCGAGTCTCCCCGGTCCAGGCGATTCGTGTAGGCTCGCGCCATGCGAATTCCCTTCCTCGTCTCGACCTTAGGCTACCTCACCGCGCTCGGTATCGTCGCGTGCTCGGGAGACTCGGGTAGTAGCGGCTCGACCAGCGCGTCCGGCGGAGGCAACGGCTGCGACGCCCTCGGAGAGGTCAGCTTCGACACCTCGGCGACGTGCGCTGGGAAGTGCGCTCCGGTCAACGACGCGTTCTGCGCCGAGGACGGGATCACCAACGCGTGCAAGGGCGGCCCCATCGACTCCTGCGGCGTGTCGCTGCCGCTGCCGCCGAAGTCCGGTGGGAAGACCGTCGAGGTCACGCGCTCTTCGACCGTCAAGGAATACGCGGGTCAAGGCGCCCCCGATCTCTCCTGCTTCGATGCGGGCAAGCAACCGTCGCCGCCGAACACCGCCGCGTCAAAGCCGGTGACGCTGAAGGGAGTCGTGAAGATCTTCTCGAACGGCTGCGAGTCGAAGAACCTCACGATCGAGATCCACAAGGTCCTGCGCGGCGGAGCAGACGACGGAAAGCCGGGCGAGCTCGTCGGGACGGCGGTGACGACGCCAGCAACGTGCAAGGGCGTGGGCGTCGAAGAAGAGAACGAGAAGTGCGGGACGCGCTACGAGTGCACCTACGAGTACGCCAACGTGCCGAGCGAGACCGAGCTCATGGTGATCACCGACGGCGACATCTGGGCGCCGATCTACGAGTACGGCCTCTTCGTCTCGAACGACGAGGCGAAGGATGGCACGTACACGAAGGACGTTCGCGCGCTCGCCTCAGACGACTACCAGCTGATCCCGCAGGTCGCGCTGGGGAAGACGGTCACCGCCGGGAACGGAGCGCTCGCGGGCGAGGTCCACGACTGCGGCGACGTTCGCCTCGTCGACGCGGTCGTCGACATCGATCAATCGCGATTCTCGCTCTCGTACTTCACGGACAACGAAGACTCTCCGCTACCCGACATCGACGCGGACAGCACCAGCACCCTCGGGCTGTACTCGGCGCTCGACGTGCCGCCTGGACCGGTCAACGTCGCGGCCGCGGGCGTCGTCGACGGAAAGCTCGTCAGCCTCGGGTACTTCCGCGCTCGCGTGTTCCCCGATGCGGTGACGTCCTTCACGTTCCGCGGGCTCCGCCCGTTCCAGGTGACCACGAAGTGAGCGCGCCCCTCTTGTGTCGGTCGGCGTCGCACCCTGCCTCCCGACCGTGAGCGGGCTTGAGCCCCCTCAGCGTGAGCTGCGGCGCCCGGTGAGGTCGGGTCGCACGGCCTCGGTGATCGCCTCGGCCTCGGCCCGACGCCAAGCTTCGATCGCGGCGTGGTTTCCGCCGAGCAGCACCTCGGGGACGGTCGCGCCCCGAAAGTCCGGCGGCCTCGTGTACTGCGGATACTCGAGGAGCCCGGCGCCGAGCGGCGAGTGGGATTCGCTGGCGAGCGACTCGGGGTTGCCGAGCACTCCGGGCTGGAGCCTCGAGACCGCATCGACGATCGCCATCGCCGCGAGCTCGCCGCCCGACAGGACGAAGTCCCCGAGCGAGAGCTCCTCGTCGACGTAGCCGCGAATGCGCTCGTCGACCCCCTCGTATCGCCCGCAGATCAGCGTGATGGCCGGGAGCGCGGCGAGCTCGAGCGCGCGCCGTTGGTCGAAGCGCCGCCCCCGAGGCGTCATGAGCACGCGGTGTCCGCAGAGAGGGCCCTCCGGACCGCACGGTGCGTCGGCGTCGAGCGACTCGAGGCACGACACGATGCAGTCGACCCGCATGACCATGCCTGCGCCGCCGCCATAGGGCGTGTCGTCGACCTTCTGGTGACGGCCGAGGCCGAAGTCACGCGGGCTCCTGAAGCGAAAGGACACCTCGCCCGAGGCCACCGCGCGCCCGACGACACCGAGCGTTGCGAGCCCGGAGAACATCTCGGGGAAGAGCGTGACGACGTCGAAGCGCACGCGCCTACTCGGGCAAGCTCGACAGCTCGATGAGCTCGCCGACGACGTCGATGCGCGCGACGAAGGCATCGGTCAGCGGAACCTCGATCGTTCCGCCGTCGGGTCGCTGGACGACCAGCGCATCGCAGGTCGGGTAGGACGCGACCCTCGCGACTCGACCGACGAGCGCCACGCCCGCCCGCACCGCGCAGCCTTCGAGGTCGCAGTGGTACACCTCGCCGTCGCCCGGCTCGCCGAGCGCGCTGCGCGGCACCTCCACGACGGCGCCGCGGAGAGCCTCGACCGCGGTTCGATCCCTCGCGGAGTCGAGCCTCGCGAGCATGGCCCCCTCGACGCGACGAACCGAGGTCAGCCGGTCAGGGCGACGCGAGCCGTCGGGCAGTCGCAACACGATCGGAGGTCTGCCGAGGAGCAGATCCGACTCGAGGTTGTAGACACGGAGCCGCACCTCACCCGTGACGCCGTGTGGACGGGCCACCTCGGCGACGGCGACCATCTTGGGCTCGGGCACGGAGGCTCTCGAGTCCGGGTGCAAGGAAGGGAGACGAGCCGCCGAAGCGCTCAGTCCACCACGTCGAGGAAGGCGCGGTGGAAGCCCTGCTTCGTCGCGGCGGCGTTCAGCAGCACGCGCATCGACTGCGCGGTGCGGCCGTCCTTGCCGATGACCTTGCCGATGTCGTCGGGGTCCACGGTGAGCTCGACTCGGGGGTGACGGTCGCCGCGGCTCATGTCCACCCGAACGCGATCGGGATGGTCTACGAGCGCGCGCGCGACCACCTCGACGAGACCCGCCAAGCTGTCCGCGTTGCGAGCCATCAGCCGACCTGCGACTTCGCCGACTGCTTGAGGAGACGACCGACCACGGCGCTCGGCTGCGCGCCGACGCCAAGCCAGTGCTGGATGCGCGCGCCGTTCAAGACGAGCTCCTTGCGACGCGGATCCCAGGTGCCGAGACGCTCGATGAAGCGACCACCGCGCGAAGAACGGTGATCGGCTGCAACGATGCGATAGAAGGGCACCTTGCTCGTGCCCGCGCGCGCAAGACGGATGTGAACTGCCATGATTTTCCTCGAAGGGCGCGAACCCTACGGGAAGTTTCTGATCCGGTCAAGGCCCTCGCCGCTAACCGTGCGTATACACGAGGGTGCCGTGGTTCGGGTTCAGGGCGCCGTGCCAGCCAGGGGGGACCTGGGGATTCGTCCACTCGAACAGCCAGGCGGCGTCTGCCGGCGCGAGGTTGACGCAGCCGTGGCTGCGGGACTTGCCGAAATCATCATGCCAGTAGGCGCCGTGGAGAGCGTAGCCTTTGTAGAAGTACTGAATGTACGGGACGTCTCGCAGGTCGAACGACTCCCGCGTGGACTCGTCGCCGTCCATCGTGCCGCTGACGTGCTTGCTCACGATCATGAAGGCACCGCGAACGGTGGCGGTGGTGGTCTCGGGGTCGCCCATGTCGCCGCGGCCGGTCGACACGAGGGTGGCAAAGACCGGGCGCCGCCCCTCGTAGGCCACGAGGATCTGCTTCTTGATCGAGACGTCGATCCACTTGAACCCCTGCTCGGCGAAGCCCTGCGGATCCTCGCGGAGCTCGCCTACTCGAAGGTTGCCCGCCGGGAGCCAAACGCCCGCGGTCGTCTCGAGGAGGCCGTCACTCGAGCCGTTGTTTCGACCGGTGAGCGCCCACCCCGAGCGATACGGCGCCTCGCCACTCTTTTGAGGGACCGGGCCGCTCGGGCCTTCGACCATTCGGTACACCGGCGTGGCGAACGAGGTGACGAACGCGGGGATGCCGGGCTCTTGGAAGAGGACGCCGCGAAAGGTGCTGACGCGAGCCACGCGGGTGCGATCGAGCGGCAGCAGATCGAGCTCGGTCGACAGACCGAAGGGGCGCCCCGTCCAATCGTAGGTGGCGATGAGGCCAAAGGCGGAGGCCGCACGCGCCCGGCCGCGGTGTGAGCGGTAGCTGAGGGCTGCGTCGGCTCCGTATGGCTTCGGGAGCGGGTCGCCGGAGAGCCACGAGGCCGGGGGCTCGTCGGGGGCACCGAGCGCCGCTCGCACGTGCGCTCCACGGAGTCCCACGCTTCGGTCGCGATCCTTGCCCTCCGCGTAGCGCTGCTCGTCCTCGGTCGGCAGCTTGAAGTAGAGGTGCGGGGCCGGCGCGGCGCTCATGACGTAGTGGTAAGGGTTCGGCTCGCCGCGCCGAGGCGGGCGGTGAGCGGTCTTCACGATCGGGTGCTCGACGTCGAGCGAAGCACCCTTGCCGACGCAGACGTAGCCGCGAGGGTCGATGCGGTACCAACCGCCCGCACACTCGCGCGTGCCCGAAGGTGCGGCCGCGCGCCCGACGACCGCCCCTGCGCGCAGGTAGCCGAGCTTCTGCGAATCCTCGTCGGGCTCCTGGTAGACCCAGGTGCGCATCGCGATGCTCGCGACGCGACCGGGGAACGGGACCGTGCTCGCCAGCGCAGCTCCCGCCGCGATCGGCGGCGCAGCGTCGGAGGATGGTGCGGAAGCCACGAGCCAGCTCGCCGTCCCCGAGGGCTCCGCGGCGAGACGGCGACCCGGTGGATCGACGACGTCGCCGCAACCCACGACGTGGAGGGCGAGGGCCAGGCCGATCGCTAATCGACGCACGAGCCGCAGGTCACTCGCACGTCCCATTCGTGCACGTGCCGCTCGCGCATTGGCCAGCCATGGCGCAGCTCCCCCCTTGGGCGAGCAGGCACATGCCCATCGCGTTGCAGCTGCATCCCGAGTTCGCGCCGCAGTTGCCATTCATGGCATCGCAGGTCATCGGATCGACCATGTTCATGACCGCCTTGGCCATGCACATGCCGCTCATGGAGTCGCAGCGGGCGCAGGTTCCGGTGCAGGCCTCGTTGCAGCAGACGCCGTCCGCCGAGAAGCCGCTCAGGCAGTCGGCGGCGTTCGTGGTCATCGATCCGAGGTCGCCCTTGCAGGTGCCGTTCATGTCGCACATGCAGGGCGGACCGACGCACGACTCGCTTGCCGTCACGGCATCGCACGCCCCCGCGTCCGTCGCGTTCGTGACCGCGTCGACCGAGCAGGTCCCATCGACCGCCGCGCCGGCCGCGACCGAGCAGGCGTCGCAGCCGCCGTTGCAGGCCGCGTTGCAGCAGACGCCGTCCGCGCAGAAGCCGCTCGCGCACTGCGAGCCCATCGTGCACGCCTTGCCGAGCGCGACCTTGCAAGCCCCCGCCGCGTCACAGACGCAGGGCTGCATCCCGTTGCAGTTGCCGGCGGCCGCGTCGCAGGCTCCGGCGTCGGTCATCCCCTTCACGGCGTTGGCGGTGCAGGTTCCGTTCGCGGTGGCGCCCGTCGCGAGCGAGCAAGCGGAGCACGCGCCGGTGCACGCGGCGTTGCAGCAGAACCCGTCCGCGCAAAAGCCGCTCGCGCATTCGGCGTTGGCGAGGCACGCCTCACCGATCTTCACCTTGCAGGCGCCAACCGCGTCGCACGTGCACTTGTCGGTGCCGTCGCACATCCCGGCCGCGTCGTCGCAGCTCCCGGCGTCCTGAGCGCCCTTCACCGCCGCGGCGGCGCAGGTGCCGTTGGTCACCGCGCCCTTCGCGGTCGCGCACGCCGCGCACGCCCCGGTACACGAGGTGTTGCAGCAGAACCCGTCCGCGCAAAAGCCGGACACGCAGGTCGTTCCGTTGGCGCACATGCCACCGTTTCGGGACTTGCAGACCGAAGCGTCACACGCGCACGGTCCGTTGGCGCAGCCGGTGGCGTTATCGCAGCTCCCCACGACCTGAGTGTTCGACGCCTTGGGGCTGAACACGGTCACCCCCATCGAGCAGGTGTCCGTGGTGCAGGCGTTGTTGTCGTTCGGCACGTCGAGGTCATTGGCGACACCGACGGCGTTGCACGCCCCCATCCCGGTGCACCTCTTCGTCTTGCAGTCGCCCAACACCTGACTGTCGCAGTCGGAGGTCGCCGGGTCGTTCACCACGGTGCACTTGCCCATGACGCAGCTCGGCGATTGGCAGTCGACCGCGGCCGGGCAGTTACTGGCGACGGAGACGGCATTGCACTCGACGCAGGCGCCGGCGCCATCGCACACCTTGCCCATGTCCTGGGTGCATGCGAGCCCAGCGGCCTCGTTCGGGTTCGACGGGGTCCCGTTGGTGCAGACGTTTTTCGTGCACTGCTTGTTGTCATCGGGCAAGTCGGTGTTCTTCACCGCGTTGATGGTGCCGCCCATGGCGGTGCACTGGACCTCGCGGCAGTCGCCCGCCACCTGCTGCGGGACGGGCGTCCCCGCAGGCTTCTTCGCCTTCACCTTGCAGGTCTTCGTCGCGACGTCGCAGAAGTCGTCGCGGCAGAAGAAGGTCGAGTCGTCCGGGCACTGCGCGTCGCCTACGCAGTCGACGCAGCTGCCGTTGCCGTCGCAGTAGAGCGCGTTGTTCGCGCCGCACGTCGTGACGACGGCGGGCTCCGCCGGGTTCGACGGGACGCCGTCCGTGCAGACGTTCTTCGTGCAGACATTGAGGTCGTCGGGCAGATCGGCGGTGACACCGGTGTTCGGCAGGTTCACGAGCTTCGTGAGGCCCTTGCCGTCGCACTGGAGCTCCTTGCAGTCGCCCTTCACCTGCGTGTACGCGCCCGTGAGCCCATCGACCTTGTCGACCTTCGCGTTGAGGCTGAGCGGCGTGCCGTCGGGCGTGTACTCCCAGCCGCAGACGTTGGCGTTGCAGGCGCGCTTGTAGCACTCCGGGTGCGCCTTCTTGAGGTCATCCCCTTGAACGAAATCGATCGCCGGGTGGCATGCGTTCGGCGTGTTGCACTGCACACACGTGCCCGCGTCGTTGCACACCTTCTTCAGTGGATCGTCCTGCGCAGAGCACGCAAAGTCGAGCGGCTGGTTCGGGTTCGACGCCATACCCTCGCTGCACACGTTTGCGGTGCAGGGGTTCTGGTCCTCGGGTAGGTCGGAGTTCTCGGCAGCCTCCCCGACCTTGCCGGCCAAGCACACCTTGACCCGGCAGTCGCCCTTCACCTGCTCGCCTGCGGCGGGGCTTACCCCGTCGAGCGGGACATGCGCGCAGTAGCCCGCTCCCAGGTTGCAGCTATCCTCGGTGCAAGGGTTCTGGTCGTCGCACTTCGCCGGCTTATCGGCGGCGGTGCACTCGACCTGACACTTGCCCGCGGCGCAGGTGCCGGAGTTGGCACCCACGGTGCAGCCGGCGCCGTCCGCGCGCGGAGCGTGCGTGTCTTGCCCGTTCTGGCACGAGTCGACTGTGCAGCTCTCGCCGTCGTCCGAGAAATCGGCCGTATCGCTGACGTCGACGGGCTCGCCGTCTTCGCAGCTTGCGTAGCGGCAGTCGCCCTCGACCTGGGGCAGCGCGACGTCGTCGTTGGGCTCGTGACCGCATAGGCCGTTGTCGGAGCAGACGTCGACGGTACACGGGTTCTGGTCGTCGCACTGGGTGTCGACCGTACAGTCTCGCGGGATGGTCCCGCTACGGTCGAGCGCGCAGCCGGCGAAACCGACGGAGACGAGCGCGCCGAGTCCAGCCGCCCCCAAGAGCCAATGCCGCCAGGTCTTGTGACGCCCAACGGGTTCTTTCATCGCGCTGCTTCTCCCATGCGTAGACTCTTCAAGAGCATCGCACCGAGAGAGGCTCGGGGACAACGCAAACGACGCGCCGACCGGGCTCCGCGAGCCGCGGCGTCACGCCGGCGGAGCGGGCGGTGCGACCTCGACACGCTCGGAGGCCGGTGCGGCCGGGGCTTGGTAGAGCCTCAAGTACTGCCTCGCCGGGCGCTCCCAAGAGCGGTCGAGCCGCATCATCCGGCGGCGCAACTCGCCCCAGCGGGCGGTTCGCATCGCGCTCGTAGCCCGAGCCGCGGCGGCCCCGAGCGCCTCACCGGTGGCGTCGTCGAACACGAAGCCGGTACCCGTCGCGAGCGCCGCGTCGCAGTCGACCACCGTGTCGAGGAGGCCGCCCGTCCCGCGAACGATGGGTGCGGCCCCGTAGCGCTGCGCGTAGAGCTGCACGAGCCCGCAGGGCTCGAACCGCGAAGGCATCAGGACCGCGTCGGCCGCGGCCAGCAAGCGGTGCGTCATCGCCTCGGAGACGTGACCCAAGTAAATGGCGGCGTCCGGGCACTCTTCGACGGCGGCGATGAGCCTCGCCTCGAGCTCGGGCTCGCCCTCCCCTGCCACGATGATCTGCGCGGGGCCGCGGGCGATCTGCGGCAACGCCTCGGCGAGGAGATCGCTCCCCTTCTGCGACGAGACCCGCCCAAGCGCGACGAAGAGCGGCAGCGCAGGGTCGACCGTCATCTCGAGCTCGGCGAGGAGCGACGCCTTGCAGCGGCCCTTGTTCGCCGCGTCCTCCGCGTCGTAGCGCGCGACGAGGTGCGGGTCGGTCGACGGGCTCCAAGTCGCGTAGTCGACGCCATTCGTGACGCCGACGATTGGGGCGTTCCGCGCGCGGAGGAGCGCGCCGACGGCGTCTCCGTCAGCCGACGCGAGCTCGCGCGCGTAGGTCGTCGAGACGGTGGTCACAACGTCCGCGGTGGCGACGCCGGTGCCGAGCGCGCTCATCACGCCGTCCGAAGCAGTGAGCGTCGCCGCGTCGAAGCCGAGCGCGACGGCCTCGTCGATCGGGAAGAGGCCCTGGTGCGCCGCGTTGTGGATGGTGAGCACGGTGCGCGGCCCGTTGCCGACGACCGCGCGCCGGCCCGCGATGAGCGGCGCCGCAAGCGCGGCATGCCAGTCGTGGAGGTGCACAACGTCATAGGGTTCTCCCGAGGCCGCGCGCTTCTCGGCGTGAGCGGCGATCGCCTGGCAGAACTGCCCGAAGCGACGGAGGTTGTCCGGGTGAGCCTGGCCCTCGTGATCGTAGATGCCTTCGCGGTCGTAGAGGCCGGGGATGTCGAGCAGCAGCAGCTGCACGCCCGGAGCGAAGCGACCGTCGAAGGTGAACGCCTCGGACGTCGGCAGCTTGAGCGGGACGAGCCGCCGGGCCAACATGAGCCCCGCTTCCTCGATGACCTTGTAGCGAGGCAGCGCGACCGTGACGTCATGACCGAGCCGACCCAGCGTCTTCGCCAGCGCCGCGACCGCGTCCGCGAGCCCTCCCACCTTGGCGATGGGGGCGAGCTCGGAGGTGACCATCAGGATGCGCATGGCGGTGGCCATAGTGCATCCTCGTCGGGGCCGCCATGACTCGAAGAGCCGACCCGATGGACCTACGCGAGGAGCGCTTCGCCGCGCGCACCGAGGGAATCGTGCGTCCTGCGACGCTCGGCGAGGAGGCGGTGATGCGGGTGCTACGCGTGCCCCCGGAACTCGCGGGGATGCGGCTCGATCGCTTCGTGCAGACCCAGCTACGCGCGACGAGCCGCACGCGCACCCAGCGAATCGTCGAGCTCGGCGCGTTCACTTCGGACGGAGCGGCGCTTCGGAAGAACCACCGCGTGCGGACCGAGGAGCGCATCATCCTGTGGCGCGAGGCATGGGACGAGCCGCACACGGACGTCGAACTCGCGGTGATCTACGAGGATGCCGAGTTGCTGGCGATCAACAAGCCGCCCAACGTCGCGGTCCACCCCACCGCTCGGCACAACAGAAGTACCGTGACATCGCTCCTCGCGGCGCAGCGCCCGAAGGATCGGCTCACGCTGCTCCACCGAATCGACCGCGAGACCAGCGGCGTGCTCCTCCTCGCTCGAACGCGCGCAGCCGACCGCTCGGTCAAGGTTCAGTTCGAGGAGCGCCGCGACGTCCTGAAGCGCTACCTCGCGATCGCCTGGGGCTGCCCCGACTGGCAGCGGCGTACGTGCGAGCTTCCGCTCGAGCTCGACCCCACGAGCCACACCCGGGTGAAGATGCGTATCGCAGCGCCCGGCGAGGGCCTCGAAGCGGCGACGACCTTCGAGCGTCTCGAGGTGCGGCGGCGCGGCGGGCGAACCTACGCGATGTTCCGATGCACGCTCCACACCGGACGGCAGCATCAGATTCGCCTCCACCTCGCGGCGATGGGCATGCCCATCGTCGGCGACAAACTCTACGGCCCCGACGAGACGATCCACCAGCGCGCCGCCGATCGCGTGTTGACCGACGAGGACCTCGCCGTGCTCGAACTCGAGCGCCACGCGCTGCACGCCGCAGAGCTCGAGCTCGACCATCCCGAAGACGCACGCCGCATCCGCATCGAGGCGCCGCTTCTCCCCGACATGGCCACGTTCTGGGAGTCGCTCGAGCGCTGACGAGCGCCTAACGGCGAGCCGCGAAGCGCGTGCGGAGCGGGTCCCCGTCGCTCGTCATCGTAACGCGGCCGTTCGCGGCGAGGTGGCGGAGCGCGACGAAGAGCGCGTCGGCGTCGTCGGTGCCGAGGGACATGGCGAGCTCACCCGCCGTGAGGCCGTCCTGCGAGGCCGCGTGAAGGCACGCGACTGCGCGGACCTGGAGCGCGAGGACGGCCGCGGCGGCGCGCTTCCCGGACTCGACGGCCGGCTGATGGTAGGCGTTGATCCCGATCAACTCTGCGTAGAGCCCCACTGCCCGCTCGAAGAGCGCGAGGTAGGCCCCGAGCGTGCGCGCGTCGAGCACCCCGAACGTCAGCGTGAGCGACCGCTTTCCGCGAGTCGCGAGCGCCTTTCGGGTGCCCTGGAGGAACGCCGAGAGGTAGTCACCGCTCGTGATACCCGCCTCGACCTCGAGGTCTTCCCCGCGTCGGTCGCGGAGGATCTCGACGAAGGTGACGAAGAAATCGTCTGGCCCGTCGAGCAACTGCTGCACATAGGCGTGCTGGTCGGTCGAGCCCTTGTTTCCGTAGACAGTGAGACCCTGCGAGACGACGTTGCCCGCACGATCCTCTCGCTTCCCGAGCGACTCCATCACCAGCTGCTGCAGGTAGCGAGACGATAGCTCGAGGCGGTCCTTGTAGGGGAGCATCACCATCGCGCGCCGACCGCGCCCATCCCCAAGCAGGTGCCATGCCGCGGCGAGCAGCGCGGCCGGGTTCGCGAGGGGGTCACGGACGCGGGTGAGCCTGTCCATCGCTGCCGCTCCGTCGAGGAGCGCGGCGACGTCCACGCCGGCGAGCGCCGCTGGGAAGAGGCCGACCGCCGAGGTCACGCTCGTGCGCCCGCCGACCCAGTCCCACATCGGCAAGGTCGCGCGGAAGCCATTCTCTCGCGCGTGCCGGTCGAGCTCGCTGCCGGCCTGCGTGATCGCGACCGCATGCCCCCCAAAGTCGAGCCCCGCGCGAGCGTAGGCCGCCGCGACCTCGAGCATGCCGTTGCGCGTCTCCTTGGTCCCGCCCGACTTCGAGATTACGACGACCAACGTGGCCCCGAGCTCTCCAGCCAGCCGCACGAGATGCCGCTCGAAGCCGTCGGGATCGGTGTTGTCGGCGAAGCGGACGTCGAGCGCGCCGTCGGTCCCCGAAGCGACCCCGAGCGCGTCGATGACGAGCTGTGGGCCGAGCGCCGAACCGCCGATCCCCACCACGAGTGCGTGCCGGAAGCGCGCGCCGGTGGGCGAAGCGAGCGTACCGTCCTGGATCGACGCCGCGAGCGAGCGGACGCGCACGCCCGTCTCCTCGATCGCAGCGCGTAGAGCACCGTCGGGAGCCAGCTCGGGTGCGCGCAGCCAGTAGTGCCCGACCCGTCGCCCTTCGTCGGGATTGGCGATCGAGCCGCCCTCGAGCTCGGCCATGGCGTCGAGGGCGCGCGAGAGCTCGGGCCCAAGACCCGCGACCTCCGAGGCATCGAAGCCGGCGCGGCTCCAGTCGAGCGTGCAGTCGAGCGCGGCATGGTGGAGCGAGCGTGCCGCGAAGCGCTCGAACGTGTCGTTCGTCATGCGACGGGGATACGCACGCTTCGGGGACGCGTAAAGCCGCGTCGCTCGGCGCGCCCCACCCCGAAGGCCCTCCATGATGGCAGCGGTGCACGACCTCTTCGGCGCTCGTCGCTGACGCAACGCAAGCGCGCGCATCGGCCGAGGTCGTACGCCCCTCGCAGGCCTCGACCTCGACGGAGAGCCGCCGACCGAGCTCGGCGCGCTTCCGCTCCGCGAGGGCTGCGGCTAGGCGTGTCGACCGAGGGGACGCCGGACCGATGGGGACGAGCTCTTCCGCGCCAAGAGGAGCCGCTCGCTGCGGGTGAGCAAGGGCGGCACGAGCGACGAAAGCGCCGTCGAGCGCGACGTCTCGTACGGTGGAGCGCTGAGCTCGGGTCCCAGGGTGAGGCTGCCCCGGGAGACTCGCTCGGACCGCCTGGCCCGGGCGACGTCGAGCGTGCAGTGGTCGTGCGCGTCGTCGTCCTCGATCACGTCGAGGCGACCGAGCGCCGGGCTCGAGGACGGCGCGCTCTCGTCGAGCGTCTCCGCCGCATGCACGTCCCCCGAGCGAGCCTTGAGGCGGTCGCGCCGTGCTCCCCGAGCTCGTGCACCAGCTCACCGTGCTCGGGACACACGGCGTGACCGACGAGCAGATGATGAGCGAGCCCGCCCAGCTGCGAGGGGACGCACAGCGCCGCCGCGACGAGGGCCCACGCACGGGCGAGCGCGGGGCGGAGCGGCAGCGGATGGCGCGTCACGGGCGACACCTGCAGGCCTCCGCACGCTCGCCGCGGACCTCGCGCCCGTCGAGCGCAACACGACGTCACGCGCGAAGGCGCGGGCAACCGCTCCGTGACGTGATACAACGTCGACCCCGCCCGGAGCGGGGGGCGGTCCCACGTGCATGGGACCGCTCGATCGACGTTCGGAGAGAAGCGATGGCGAGCGACTTCGGCATCAACCAGGGCTTGGTGGACGAGCTCTACGCGCACTACCTCGAAAACCCGCGGCTCGTGGACGAGAGCTGGCGTCGTTACTTCGACGCCCTGACCGGCGACGGCGCTGGCCCGCGAGGAGACGCCGCTCAAGCTCGAGCAGATGCGCCGCGGGGCATCGGTCACCAGACGAACGGGCACGCTCGCGCTATGGAAGAGACCTCGGCGTCGCTCACCGCGCGCGTTCAGAAGCTCGTCAACGCGTACCGCACCGTGGGTCACCTCGCAGCCCACCTGAACCCGCTCGAGGACCCGCCCGCGCTCTCGCACGAGCTCGACCCCACGAGCTATGGCATCGGCGAGTCCGAGCTCGCCTCGGTCGCCGGCGGCCTCGACCTCGCGGGCTCGGAGGCGCAGACCGTCGCGGAGGTCGTCGCGCGGCTTCGCCAGACGTACTGCGGCGCGATCGGCGTCGAGTTCCGGAGCATCGAGGACGGCGAGGAGCGGCGCTGGCTGCAGACCCGCATGGAGGCCTCGAACAATCGGGCCCCGCTCGATCGCGCAGCGCAGGTGCAGCTCTTGACCAAGCTCTCGGACGCCGAGAACCTCGAGCAGTTCATCCACAAGAGCTACGCGCCCGGGACGAAGCGCTTCTCGCTCGAGGGCCTCGAGAGCCTGATCCCGATGCTCGATCTCATCATCGAGCGCGGGGCCGAGCTCGGCGTCGACGAGTTCGTGTTCGGGATGGCGCACCGCGGACGCCTGAACGTCCTGGTCAACACGATCGAGATGCGCCTCTCGGAGATCTTCTACGCCTTCGAGGACAAGGACGCCGAGCGCTACCTCGGGCGCGGCGACGTGAAGTACCACCTCGGGTTCTCGAACGATCGCCTCACCGCGAGCGGGAAGCGCGTGCACCTCACGATGACGTTCAACCCGAGCCACCTCGAGTTTGTGAACCCGGTGGTCGAGGGGCGCGTCCGTGCGAAGCAAGACCGCCGCCAGGACACGGGTCGGGGAGCGATCGTGCCGATCCTCATCCACGGGGACGCGGCGTTCGTCGGGCAGGGCGTCAACACCGAGACCCTGAACATGTGCGGGCTGCCGAACTACGCGACCGGCGGGACGATCCACGTGATCGTCAACAACCAGGTCGGGTTCACGACCGATCCGAGCGACGCGCGCTCGACGCGCTACGCGTCGGACATCATGAAGATGCTGAACGTCCCTGTCTTCCACGTGAACGGCGAGGATCCAGAGGCGGTCGCGCAGGTCGCGCACCTCGCGATGGAGTGGCGTCAGCAGTTCCGTAAGGACGTGCTCATCGACCTCTACGGGTACCGTCGCCACGGCCACAACGAGGGCGACGAGCCGCGCTTCACGCAGCCGCGGATGTACCGCATCATCGATCGCAAGCCCACCGTGCGCGAGATGTACGTGCGCCGCTTGATCGAGCTCGGACAGATCGATCAGCAGGTCGCCGACGACATCGGCACGCGCCGGCGACACGCGCTCGCCGAGGCGCTCGACGAGGTGAAAAAGAAGGGCTTCGTTCCTGCGCCCGATACGATGGGCGGCGTCTGGCAAGGGTACTCGGGCGGCGCGGACGCGAGCGCGCCCGAGGCCGTGACGGCCGTGTCGCGCGAGGAGCTCTTGGCCCTCTCGAAGGCCGTAAACTTCGTCCCCGAGAGTTTCCGCGCCCACAAGAAGGTGCTCGCGATTCTGCAGCAGAGGCACCAGCGTCTCGCCGCCGGCGAGCCGTTCGACTGGGGCACGGCGGAGCTCCTCGCTTACGCGACGCTCGTCGCTCAGGGCCACGACATCCGCATCTCGGGCGAGGACGTGCACCGCGGTACGTTCAGCCACCGTCACACCGTGCTCTTCGACCAGGAGACCGGTGCGCCCCACACCCCGCTGAACCACCTCCGCCCATCGCAGGGGCGTTACGAATCGTGCAACAGCCCGCTCAGCGAGCAAGCGGTGCTCGGCTTCGACTTCGGCTACAGCCTGGATTCGCCCGACAAGCTCGTGATCTGGGAGGCGCAGTTCGGCGACTTCCTCAACGTCGCGCAGGTGATCGTCGACCAGTTCCTCTGCTCGAGCGAGGACAAGTGGATGCGACTCTCCGGGCTCGTGCTCTACCTCCCCCACGGGTACGAGGGCCAGGGTCCCGAGCACTCGAGCGCGCGCATCGAGCGCTTCCTCCAGAACTGCGCGGAGGACAACATCCAGGTCTGCAACCTGACGACGCCGGCCCAGCTGTTCCACGTGCTGCGCAGGCAGATCGTGCGTCGCTACCGGAAGCCTCTCGTGATCTTCACGCCGAAGAGCTTGCTTCGCGCGGCGTACGGCGCCGAAGGACCGAAGCCCGTCTCGACCCTGACCGACCTCACCGAAGGTCGCTTTCAGCGCGCGATCGGTGACGAGGTCGTCGATCCGAAGAAGGTGCGCAAGATCCTTCTCTGCAGCGGCAAGGTCTACTACGACCTCGCGAAGCGCAGGCTCGAGCGAAACATCGACGATGTCGCGATCCTTCGCCTCGAGCAGCTCTACCCGCTGAACGGTGAGATCCTCGACGCGCTCGCCGCGTTTCCAGACGGCACGCCGCTCGTCTGGGTCCAGGAGGAGCCGTGGAACAATGGGCCATGGTTCTACGTGCAAGCGACGCTGCCCAGGCACCTCGGCGAAAGGCTCCCGCTCGCGGGCGTCGTGAGCCGGAACGCGAGCGCGAGCCCCGCGACAGGCAGCAAGGCCGCGCACCTCCTCGAGCAAGAGCGCATCCTCGAGCAAGCGTTCGCGAAATGAGCGCGGGCGAGCCTCGTCGCTCGCTCCAGGAGCGCTACGCCGCGACGAACGGCTGCTTCGGCTGCGGCCCCGCAAACCCGCGTGGCCTCGGCCTGAGGAGCTTCGTGTCGGAGGACGGCGAGCAGCTCACCGCGCGCTTCGAGCCGGAGACACATCACGCCGCCTTCGGAGAGGTGCTGAACGGCGGCATCATCGGAGTGCTCCTCGACTGTCACTCGAACTGGGCCGCGGCCTACCACCTGATGCGCTTGCGGGGCGAGGCGAGCCCCCCATGCACCGTGACGGCGGACTTTCACGTCACGCTGCGTCGCCCGACTCCGCTTCGAGGCGCGGTCGAGCTCACCGCGCGCGTGGTGGAGGTGACCGGCGCAAGGGTCGTCGTCGAGGCGACGCTCGAGGCAGAAGTCCTCCGTCGACCGACCGACCCCGAGCCCGAGCGGCGTGTGACCGCGATCTGCCGCGGGACCTTCGTCGCGGTCGAGGAAGGTCATCCCGCGCACCATCGGCTGTGACCGAGGCTCGCGGCTTGCTTGCCTTTCCGAGGAAACCTTGCGAAACACCGTAGCGATGCGTGCCGACTGGTTCCGCCGGGCCCTCGTGCCCTGTCTCGCTGCGGTCTTCGCCTGCGGCTCGCCTCCGCCGCCGGTCGAGGCGCCCCAGCCGAAGCCCAAGACCGCCGAACCCGTCGCGAAGGCGGCCGAGCCGCCTTCCGCAGCCAAGCCGTTGGCTCTCGAGGGCGGTGGGAAGAACTACGCCGACGAGGTGAAGATTCTCTACCGGTTCGTCACCTGTGGCGGCGACGCCGCGGTGAAGCCGGAGCTCGCCGCGGCGATCGAAGAGCACTGCCGCGAGCTCGCTCCGAAGATCGACGCCTACAAGAAAGACTGGCTCTATGTCGCGCGCCCGTTCCTCACGTCGCTCGTGCCGGCCGAGGTGCCGAAGAAGGTCGTCTACCCGTTCGCGGGCGGCGACAACACGACGATGCTCACCACCTACCCGAACGCCGACGAGTACACGACCGTGTCGCTCGAGCTGTCGGGTGACCTGCGGCGCGTGCGAGACATCCAGCCGAAGACGCTGATCGCGACGCTGCGAAAGCTCCGCGTACGCCTCGACGAGCTCTACGGCGAGAGCAAGTTCAGCATGAGCGAGACGCTCCAAAAGATGATGACGGGTGAGCTTCCGCAGGAGCTCAGCTTTCACATGGTCGGGCTCGCGATTCACGACCTCGAGCCGGTGTCGCTGCGCTACTTCCGCCTCGAGCAAGACGGGGCGGTCCACTACTTCAGCGAGGAGGAGCTCGCGAAGGAGACCGGGACTGCGGCGCGGCGCGCGCGGACCTGGCAAGACGGCGACTTCCCCGAGGCGTTCAGCCACGTCGAGATCGGCTTCAAGCCGAAGGGGAAAGAGGGCCCTGTCCGCTTTCACCGCCACATCGCCTTCAACCTCGACAACCCGCACATGAAGAACGACCCGTCGCTGTCGGCGCACCTCGCGGCGAAGGGCGACGTGAGCATGATGATCAAGGCGGCGAGCTACTTGCTCTGGCGCCACGACTTCAGCCGCATCCGAGAGTACGTACTGAAGCACGCGGCGTTCATCGTGTCGGACTCGACCGCGCCGCTCCCGAAGGACGCCGACTTCCGCGGCTACGTGCAGGAGGTGTGGGGCAGCTTCAGCGGCCCCCGAATCCCAACGACGGAAGACGGCGCGAAGGAGATGAAGCGCTTCTGGGCCGCAAAGCCCGAGCGGCCGCTCAGCTTCAGGTTCGGGTACCTCGACCGCTCGGACAAGCCGCACCTGATGGTGACGCGGCGCAAGTGACCGCGCGCGGAGCCTCGTAGAACGCGTTCTATCGGTCGCGGGGCGTGACGAGCGAGAGGGCGACGGTAGTCGCTGAGGCGCGAACTCTGAGCCGACCCACGAGGGGGACCTTGGTGCACACCTCCGTCGAGAGCGAGCCGCTTCCGTAGAGCGCGCGTGCGTTCGCCTCGCTCGGCAAGAACAGCTCGCCCGCGAGCGAGACGCTCGAGTCGGCGGCGAGCCTCCACCTCGAGCAGCCCGCGGGAAAGGCCATGGGACGCTCGAGTGCCCGCTGGGCCTCGAGGTCGATGCGCACCGCGCCAACCGCGGCGCGTGGCTCGGCTGGCGAGAGCGGCGAGTCGAGTTCCTGCAGCAGGCGCGACGTCACCACAGGAGCCTCCGTCAACACCGGATCTGGAATGCCCCCCGAACGAAGCTCGACCACGAAGGGGCCTGGCTCACCGAGGGCCGACACCTCGACCCGGAGTGCCTCGGGCGACAACGAACAGCGGAAGAGCGGTGACGAAGCGCCTCCCTCGGAGGCGTCGAGGAGACGCCCTTCCGGTGACCACAGCTCGGTAAGGAAGCGACCGAGTGGAGCACCGCCGACGACGTCGAGCCTCGAGCAGCCTTGCGGAGTCGTGACGGGGATCGACGCCACGCGGCCTACCATCGCGGTCCCCTCCCCGGCCCGCGTCGCGGAGCCGAGCGCGAGCCCGGCCGTGCGAGCCCGATGCGCCTCGAGCGCCCCATCGAGGTGCAGAAGTGACTCGAGCCCGACCACGTCCGAGCGGAGCGCGAGCTCGCGAGACGCGCCGACGTTCGAACGCCCGAGGATCAGCGCCGCGCGACCGATCGCCCCGCGCGGGAGGAGCTCGAACGCGACCGACTGAGGGCTCACCGCACACAACGTCGCGCTCTGCTCGGCGCCCACGCCTCGCCCGTGCGCCACCGCGCGCCCGCGTGAGTCGACGACGTCGAAGGCGAAGCTCGCGACCCCCTCGTCCCCGAGGACGAAGGCATCGACGCAGCGGCCGCTCTCCACCACGGTCGAGACGATCGTCGGCGCGTGGGGATCGAGGGGCACCTCGACGCGGCGAATGTCCTCCCAAGTGCCGCCGAGCGCTTGACGCCTCGCCCGAAGCCGAGCCTCGAGCCCGGGCCAGGCCGCGAGCTTCCCGGTGTCTTGTCCGGGTCTACCCCGCACCTCGAGCGCGCGCGCGACCGCGTCGGCCGCCGCCGGAGGGACATCGAGCGCCGCGACGCCGACCATGCCCATGCCACTCATCACGCGCAGCGCCACGTAGAGCCGCTCGGGGTGAGGAGGGCACACCATCACGGCCGCGCCCGACGATGGCGCTTCGTCGGCCGCGAGGAGGTCGCCGGCCTCGTCGAAAACGAAGGCGTCGATGTCTCGCAAGCTGCTGCCGGTCCGCGCGACGACGGCGACGCAGCGGTCCTGGGAGACCGTGAGGAAACGCCCGAACTCTTCGTCTTCGTTCGCGACCTTCGCCACGAGCAGCTCGGCGCGCACAGCTCCGAGCCTCTCTGCCCTCGCGACAGGCTCGGCGAGCAACGGCCCGCCGTCGAATGGCCGCGCGTCAACCTGCAGAGGCTTCGGGCACGAAGCCGTAGCCGGCGCGCAGCCCACGAAGAGGACGAGTAAGAGGGGTCGGAGCCTCATGGAGACGGACCTCGAAGGCGCCAAACCGCGACGCGAGACAGGACGCGCGTCCCGTGCGCCTCGACGGTGACGCCCGCCAGCGAGCTCGCACCGGCACAGAACGCGACGGCCGCGCCGCGGGGGACCTCCTGGGCGACATCTTGATAGAACTCAAGGCCCACTTGGACGACCAAGCGAGCGCCTGCCCCTGCCTCCTCTCCGCCGGGCTCGAAGGCGTCCCGAGCATCGCCCGGAGTCACCGCGAGCCCCACGACGTAGCAGGCGCCTGGCTCGATGCGCAGCGGCACGCGAGTCGTCCCTGCGACGCCGCGCCACTCAAGAGACGGAGCGCCGAGGCGCGGCGCACGACGACGCCAGAGGACCGACGCCACGGCCGCACGCGCCGCGGGAGACCACGTCCCGGGAAGCGTCGGCCGCTCGAAGTGCGCGTCGAGCAACATCACATCGAGCGCACCGCCTGCGCCCGCCCACCGAAGTTCGAAGGCTCGGGCCTCGTCGAGGCAGAGCTCGAGCCGCGCATCGGAGGCGTGGGAGCGATCGACGCGAAATGGCTCAGCCCCACCGCGCGTACGGAGCTCGACGTCGAGATCGGCGGGCTCGCCGCCCGAGTCCGCGACCAGCGTGAGCCGATGACAGCCAGGCTCGAGGCGAACGGCCCGCTCGCCCGTTCCATCGGCGCGGGAGGGCATGACGCTCGACACCACCGCGCCCGCGCCGTCGCGCCTCGCCTGCTCGCTCAGCGACCGCGCGCGTTCGGCGAGGAGCGCCACCGGCAACGGTGGGAGGGGCTCGACGAGCTCGGGGATGGGGCCTTGCGCGCGCTCGAGGATAACCTCGTCGACCGGCGGCAAGCCGCCTCGATGGGCAACCACGATCACCTCCACCGCGCCGCGCGGCGAAGCGAGAACGAGACCGACGTCGAGCCCTCCCTTCGGCGCAGAGTCGAAGCACGACGTCAGCGCCGCGACGCCCGCGCGCGTCGAGCGCTCGATGAGCGGCGCGCCTTGCCCCTCGAGCTCGTCCTCGGGCTCGGGACCATCCTCACCATGCCCTGGTGCCACCAGCGCAGCGTCGTCCGAGGCGAGGCGCTCGAGGGAAAACGCCGCGCCTCGCACTCCGAGCGCGATCCACGTGAGGCAAGGCGTGTTCGTCGTCGGCGAGAGGCTCGTCCTCACCCGGACGCTACGCCCTGCAGACAAGAAGTGGCTCTCGGCCTTGAGGACGGTCGCCCCAAGCTCGCGATACCGGGCGGCGAGGCGCGAGGCCTCCGACCGCAGGTCGGCGTTGGCGTCGCGGGCAACCCCCATGAGCCCGAGACCGAGCGCCGCAGCGAGGCGTACCTGAGCTGTCGCGGAAATCCGCCCCCGCCTCATCGCGAGACCTCTTGGCCTCGCGTCGTCTCGCGGAAGGCTTGCGTCGCCGCACGGGCGCCCGCGAGGATCTCTCGCGTCACGGACCGCGCGCAGCTCGACGGAGGAGCCAGCGACTCGACGTCGATGGGAGCCTCTTCGATGGTCGCGAAGCCCGCTCGCTCGGCATACAGAGCGGCGACTCGGTGTGCGAGCGTCTCCCCCCCGACGCGCGCGACCCCGTGCTTCAGGCGTGCTTGACCTTCACGCCCAACCTCGGCGAGCAAGATCTGCCGCCCGTAGCGAGCGAAGTCCTCGGGGCTCAGCATCGAAGCCACCGTCGTTTCCCGCAACGGGCGCCGCCGCCACGACGGCCCATCGGAGCTGTCGCAATGCGAAGCGTCACCTTCACGCGGGGAATGCCGACACTCAAGCGCACGCCCCGCCTCGTGTATACCGCTCGATGTCGATAGCGAGTATCTCCTGTGAATCGCCGCACAAAATACAGCCTGAGCGCGCTCGAATCGGGACCGACCGGAGCCTGTCGGAGAGCCCGTCGTAGGTGACGATGCGACCGCCGACGGACGCGTCTCCCTCGAGCAGGCAGAGCGCATGGTCCGCGGCGAGCGCGCCCGCGACCCCGCACACCGACCCGACGACACCCGCGGTCGCGCAGTCTGGCGCAGGCCCCGTCGGCACATCTTCGAAGAGGCAGCGGTAGCAAGGGCCGCCTCCGGGCGGCACGGCGAGCACGGTCGCCTGCCAGCGCACGGCGGCGGCATGGACGATCGGCACCGAGGCGAGGTGCGCGGCGTCGGCGAGCAAGAACCGCGAAGGAAAATTGTCGGTCGCATCGACGACGACGCCGGCCCCGAGCACGAGGCTCATCACGGTCCCTGGGAGCGCGCGGCCTTCGATCGTGAGGACATCGACTCCGGGACGAAGTGCACGGAGCCGCTCTGCGAGGGCGAGCGTCTTGGGTCGCCCCACGTCGCGCTCCTCGAAGAGGACCTGGCGATGCAAGTTACCAAGCTCGACCATGTCCTCGTCGACGAGCGTGAGCGCCGACGCCCCCGCCTCGATCAGCGCCCACGCGAGCGGAGCGCCGATCCCTCCGGCGCCGATGACCACGATCCGCTGTGGAGTCGCCCGCTCGACCATGCCCAAGTGGCGTATCGCTCGCCGCACAACGCGTCCAGCGTTCGTGGTACGGCCGTAGCGATGCCGTTCTTCCAGGATCCCCCCCGGCTCGACAACCAATACCGCACCGACGACGTGCTGAAGTCGCACCTCCGGCGGACACTCCCGGCAGAGGTGCACGAGTCGATCGAGCCCGAGCTCGAGGAGATGGGTGCCCTCACCGTCGACCTGCATCGCGAGCAGCTCGCGACCCGCGAGGAAGAGCCTCGTGTCGTGGCGTGGGATGCCTGGGGCCACCGCGTCGACCGAGTCGAGGTGACGTCCCTGTGGCGTCGCGCCGCGACGATCGCGGCCGAGAAGGGGCTCGTCGCCATCCCCTACGAGCGCGCAAACGGACGACACAGCCGCACGCACCAGTTCGCGCTCGTCTACCTCTTCGGGCCATCGAGCGACGTGTACACCTGCCCCCTCGCGATGACGGACGGCGCCGCGCGGACGCTCGTCGAACACCGTAACGGCGCGCTCGTCGACCGGGCGGTGCCGCGCCTCACCAGTCGAAACCCACGGCGCGCCTGGACCAGCGGACAATGGATGACGGAGCGCACCGGGGGCTCCGACGTGGGGCTGAGCGAGACCATCGCGAAGCCGACCGAGGGAGGCAAGGTCGCTGGGCTCCCCGGCGCGTATCGCCTCCACGGAACGAAATGGTTCACCTCCGCCGTCAGCTCCGAGATGGCCCTCACCCTCGCGCGGCCCGAGGGCGAGCCTGAGGGCGGCCGGGGGCTCACCCTCTTCTACCTAGAGACACACGACGAGGCCGGCGCGCTCAACGGTATTCAAGTGAACCGCCTGAAGGACAAGCTCGGCACGCGAAAGGTGCCGACCGCTGAGCTCACCCTCGACGGCGCGCTCGCGCTGCCGGTGACCGGGATTGGCAGCGGGATCCGCAACATCGCGCCGATGCTCAACGTGACGAGGACGTGGAACGCGATCTGCTCGATCGGCTTCATGCGTCGGGGCCTCGCGCTCGCTCGTGACTACGCGCGGCGCCGCGCGCAGTTCGGTGCGCCGCTGTCGGAGAAGCCCCTTCACGTCGACACGCTCGCGGGCCTGCAGGCAGAGTTCGAGGCTGCCTTTGGCCTCGCCTTTCGAGTCGCGCAGCTGCTCGGGGCGGTCGAGAGCGACGAGGCGAGCAAGCACGAGGCGCGGCTCCTTCGGGCGCTCACGCCGATCGCAAAGCTCACCACCGCGAAGCAAGCCGTATCGGTCGTGAGCGAGGCGATCGAATGCTTTGGCGGCGCGGGCTATGTCGAGGACACCGGCCTGCCCACCCTCTTGCGTGACGCCCAGGTCCTGCCGATTTGGGAGGGGACGACCAACGTGCTCTCGCTCGACGTCCTACGAGCCGTCGCGCGCGACGGGGCGATGGAGGCCTTCGAAGAAGAGGTGACGGCGCTAACCTCGCTCCTGCAGCAACCGCGCCTCGCCGACCTCGGCAGGCATGCGCGAACGACGATGGCGCAAGCTCGCGGCTGGCTCGCCGACACGAGTCGACGGGGACTCCTCGAGACCGAGGGCGGCGCCCGACGCTTCGCGCTCACCATCGGCCGCACGCTGGAGCTCGCGCTTCTCCTCCGGCATGCCGAGTGGGCGCAAACGCAAGGCAACGTCCGACCAACCCTGGCCGCGCGCAGGTTCGCGGCGCACGGCGTCTCGCTCCTCGGCGACGAGCTCTCGCTCTCCGAGGCGCGGCTCCTCGTTACGTGAGGCGAGCGGCCCCGCTCACGCGCCCACGTCAGGACCGACGAGGAGCTCGAGCTTCTCACCGAGCGCAGCCCGGACCAGTCGCTCCACGTCGACGGCGCCGCGCGCCGCAAGCGCCAACCGAGCGACCGCCGTGAGCTCGGCCGTCGTGACGACTGCGAAAAGCGCCCTCACCTTTGGGATCGCGGAGGCCTCCATCGACAGCTCGCGCACACCGAGCCCCACCGCGACCAGCGCGCCAACGGGATCGCTCGCCATTTCGCCGCAGAGCGACACCGGTCGCCCCGTGCTCGCGCCGGCCTCCACAACGCGATGCATGAGCCTCAAGACCGCGGGGTGAAGCGGCGAGGCGAGGTGCGCGACCGCGCGGTTGCCGCGGTCGACGGCGAGCGTGTGCTGGACGAGGTCGTTGGTTCCGATGCTCAGAAAGTCCGCGACCTCGACGATTCGCTCCGCGATCAGCGCCGCGGCCGGCACCTCGATCATCGCTCCGATCGGCAGCGTCGCCGCGCAGGCAAGACCGCGTGCAACGACGCTCGCCCGGGCCTCGAGGAGGAGTTCGCGCGTCCGCTCGACCTCGTCAACATTGCAGACGAGCGGGACCATGACGCGGATTGGTCCGTGCGCGGCCGCCCTCAGCATCGCCGCGAGCTGCGTGACGAGCACGTCGGGCCTCGCGAGCTGGAGCCTCACCGCGCGAACGCCGAGCATCGGGTTCGCTTCACGCATCGTCGCGAACGTCGAGGCCTGCTTGTCGCCGCCGAGGTCGAACGTCCGCAGCGTGACCGGGCGACCTGCCATCGACCGCACCACCGACGAGAACGCCTCGTACTGCTCGTCCTCGGTCGGCAGGGCCCGTCGACCGACGAAGAGGTACTCGGTCCGGTAGAGGCCGACCCCCTCGGCGCCGCACGCGACCGCCGACGTCACCTCCATGGCGCGCTCGACGTTCGCCAGGAGCGCCACCGAAGTCCCATCTGCCATCGTCGCCGGCCCGAGCTCGCGAGGAGCCTCGGGAGCGCGGCCCACCGCCCCGCGGCCGCGTGAGTGAACCCCCTCCACGTCCTCGGGCGACGGCCGAACGATGACCATGCCGTGACCACCATCCAAAAAGAGGGTGTCGCCAGCCGTGACGTGACGCGTAGCCCCCTCGACGCCGATGACGGCAGGAAGGCCGAGCGCCCGCGCCATCAACGCCACGTGGCTCGTGCCGGTGCCGATCTCGGTGACAAAGCCGAGCACGGGCATCCCGCTCATCGCTGCAGTGTCGGCCGGCGAGAGCTCGCGCGCGACCACGATCGAAGGAGCGGTCAAGACGAGCGCCCCACGTCCGTCCTCGTCTTCGCAGGGCGAGAGGTCCTGAACGAGGGCGCGAACGAGCCTGGCACCGACGAACTCGACGTCGTGACTTCGCGCGCTCAAGTACTCGTCGTCGAGCGAACCAAGCCGACACGCGAGCTCGGCCGCGGCGTCTGCGACGGCCCACTCCGCATTGCGAAGCTCGTCGCGTACATGCCGCTCGACTCCGCGCCCGAGCAGCTCGTCACCCGCCATGAGCGCGTAGGCGTCGAGGATCGTCGCCTCGGGTCGACCGACGGCGAGGCGCTCTCGCGCCCGCTGGAAGCTCGCCTGAACGGCCGCGACGGCGCGGGCAAAACGCTCGAGCTCACCGTCACATTCCTCCGCCCGCAGGCGCCGCCGCGGGACCGCCGTGTCGCGGGGCTCGAGGAGAACTGCGGGGCCGAGCGCCACGCCGGTCGACCCCGCGAGGCCTTCGAGTCGGAGACCAGCTTGGCTCGCGCCCTCGCTCACGCGAGATCCTCGCCGAAGCACGCGGCGATGAGGTCACCAATCGCCCTCACTGCCGCCTCGGCCCCGTCCCCGCTCGCCTCGACCTCGATCTCGGTCCCCTTCGCTCCGCAGAGGAGCAGGACGCCCATGACGCTCTTGGCGCTCACGGCAGACTCTCCTGGCCCGGAGAGTGTGATTTCGCACGCGAACGTAGAGGCGAGCGCGACGAGCTTCGCCGCGGCGCGTGCGTGCAGTCCACGCTCGTTCATGATCGTGAAGCGTCCGCGATGCACCTCGCTCACGAGGCACCTCCAACGGTCGTACGCCGCCCAAGGTCCCGGTGCACGACGCCGATCCGACGCGCGCTCGCCGACGCGAGCCGACGAGCGAGCTCGACCGCCAACGTCACCGAGCGGTGTCGACCGCCGGTGCAACCCACCGCGATCGTAAGGTAGCTCTTCCCTTCGCGCTCGTAGCGCGGGAGCGTGAATCGCAGCAGCGACTCGAGGTGCTCGAGGAGCTCGACGGCGCCGGGCGACGCCAGCACAAACTCGCGCACGGCCTGCTCGTCACCCGTGTGGTCTCGCAGCGCCGGGACGAAGTGTGGATTGTCGAGAAAACGAACGTCGAACACGAGATCCGCGTCGAGCGGGATCCCGTGCTTGAACCCGAACGACATGACGCGGACGCTCATGTGCGGCTCGACGCTCCCCTCGGCGAAGGTGTCGACGACCTGCCGCCGCAGCTCGTGCACCGACATGTGCGTCGTGTCGAGCAGGAGCGTGGCTTGCGCACGAATCGGAAACATGCGAGCTCGCTCGAGTCGAACTCCATCGACGACCGCGAGCATCTCGCCGCTGTCGCGAGGCCTCCCGCTCGCGGCAGGCCCCTCGGAGAGCATCGGGTGCGGCCGCCGCGTCTCGCTGAAGCGACGCACGAGGGCCTCATCCGCTGCATCGAGGAACAGCACGGTCACGTCGGAGGCGTGCTCGCGCAGCGCCTTCAAGGCATCAGGCGCCGCATCAAGAAACGCCCCGACACGGATGTCGATCCCGAGCGCCACGCGCTCGATGCCTCCGCCCACGCACGTCGCGACGGTCCCCGCGACGAGCGATGGCGGCAGGTTGTCGACGCAGAAATAGCCGATGTCCGTGAGGGCGCGCAGGACCGTGCTCTTGCCCGCTCCGGACAAGCCCGTGACCACCACGACCTCGGCGTCGAGCGCGCGCTCGTCCATGGGTTCAACGGATTCTGCCATGCGTCAGCCTCCCCCTCGAAAGGGCGCCTTCGCGCGCACCGCCGACTCGATCCGCGCGACGGCATCGGAGAGAGAAGACTCGCCCGCGCGCTCGAGCAGATGACTCCGTGCGGCGACCTCGAGGATCGACGCCATGTCACGCCCCGCTCGGACAGGCACGAGGCGCTCCGGAATGGCGACGCCGAGGAGCTCGTGATGCCGGCGCTCGAGCCCGAGGCGGTCCTCGATCACGTCGCGCTCGACGAGCCTCACGACGACGTCGATTCGCTTGCGATCCCGCACCGCTGTGACGCCGAAGAGCCGCTTCACGTCGAGGATCCCGAGGCCCCGCACCTCGAGGTGGTGACGCAGCGCCTCGGGTGGCTCACCGAAGACGACCGCCCCGACCGACTCGGCCGAACCGCTCGAGTAAGGGCTCGGCGCGGCTTGGCACTCGACGACATCGTCCGCGACGAGGCGATGACCGCGCATCACGAGCTCGAGCGCGACCTCGCTCTTGCCGACGCCGCTCGCGCCGAGGAGGAGCAAGCCAACCTCGTACACGTCGACGAGCACGCCATGCACGCGTCGACGCGGCGCCATGGTGCGGTCGAGCAGTGTGTGGAGCGCGAGGATCGTCTCGCTCGAGCGGGCGCGCGAGGCGAGGAGCGGCGTATCGGAGGCCTCCGCGGCGTCCATGAGATCGCGGCGGAGCGGGCTCGCGGCGGCGAGCGTCCTCGAGGCATCGGTCGCGACGACGGCCGCGAGACCGAGCTCGAAGTAGCCCTCGAGCGTGCGCCGGCGCGCAACCTCGCCGAGGCCCTCGAGGTAGGTGAGCTCGGTCACGCCAAGGATCTGCACGCGCCCAGGCTCGATCCCGTAAGCGTGCCCGGCAAGCGCCAGCCCGGACTTCTGGATGCGGTTCGATTCGAGCGTGCGCTCGAGGCCCGATTCACCCGCGAGGAGCTCGAGCGAGAGCGGAGCCGGGTCGCGCGTCGGCCCGGCGGCGAGCCGCAGGAGCTCACGCACCGGGAGAGCGCGCCATTCCACCGCTCGGTTCGGATCCGCGTCACTGACCTGCATGAGCTCTCTCTAGCTCGAGGAGGAGCGAATAAGCCGTCGCCTCGGAGTCGACCCCGCTGAGCCGCGAGCGCGCGGACTCGTCACGCAAGAGTCGGGCGACGCGCGCAAGGAGCTTGAGATGCAAAGCGGCCGCGCCCTTCGGTCCGAGGAGGGCGAACACGACCGAGACGGGACGACCATCGAGCGCGTCGAAAGGGACCGCCGGTCGACAGACGAGCAGCGCGCCGACGTGAGCCTCGACGCCGTCGAGCGTCCCGTGCGGAATCGCGACCCCGAGGCCGACTCCGGTCGACTGCATGCGCTCGCGTTCGACGAGCACCCGCAGGATGTCGCGCTGCGAGGGCCCACGACCTGGGGCTCTGCTCGTCGTCCCCCGAGCGAGGAGCACGCTCACTTGCTCGAGGATCGAGTCCTTGGTCTGTGCCCTCCCCGAGGCGTCGGTGGAGACGCCGACGCGCTCTGGGGAGAGGATGGCCGCGACCGACACGCTCATCCGCTAACCGGTACGGAGCCGCGGCTCAAGTCGTCACCGACGTCACCAGTCGCGATCGCCCGCGACGGACTCGGCGAACTCTGCGGCCCGCATCCCGCGGCGGCTACTGCGGTCCCGGTTGCCGTTCACGCTACGAATCTGCCGCTCGAGCTTCGCGACCACGAGGTCAATCGACGCGTACATGTCGTCGCTTGCCTCGGAGCCATGGAGCGAAGTCGTCCCGGATTTGATGTGCACCTCGGCGACGTGCTCCTTCCCGTCGAGGGAGAGAGTTACGTCCGCTCGCATCGCCTGACGCAGGAACTTCTGGAGCTTGCCAATCTTCTCGTGAGCGTAGTTCTTCACGGCCTCGGAGCCGTCCATCTGCCGGAACGTGGTGGTGATGTTCATACCATCGACCTTCCTTTACGTGATTCGGGTCACGCCTCTCTAGAACACACGAACACTCGCCCTTCGCCGCACGCGAGGAGCGCGATGAACCGATGCCGTCCGACTCCACACGACGCCTTGGGCGAGCGTCACCGCACGAGGAGTGCACGGGTCTGGGAGCGAGCGACCGCCGGCCATCGTACGCACGATACATCACGTCATGCGCGATGTCACCAACGATGTCGCCGAGAGGCGCGCACTATAGTCGGCAATAAAACCGTTAGTCAACGATATTCGACAACGGCCCCGCTCGACGACTCCGCCCCGGCTACCCGCGCTTTGCGCCGCCGGGTCCGTTCACCGAGAGCTTCAGCCGCGCGAGGATCTCCTCGGCGCGTCCCTGCATGAAGTCCGCCTCCGACAGCGCATCCGGATCGTCCACGAACTCGGGCTCGGTCTTCAGGAAGCGCGCGTAGGCTCGGTAGGTCCAGGCGAGCTCGACCTCGTTGCCGGTCTGCTCGAAGATGGCGACGCTCCTCGCGAAGTACTCGCGAGCGCCCTTCGTGTGCGCCGCGCCCCAGCCGCCCGCGGCGGTGATCTCACCGAGGGTGCGGAGCGCGCTCCCGAGGTGCACCTTGCTCCGAACGACGGCGAACAGGTCGACCGCTCGACTGATGCAGTCCCGCGCACGCCTGAGGTCACCGTGGAGCATGTAGGCCTTGCCGAGACCACGGAGCGTCTCTGCGAGGCCGAGCTTGTCGCCGAGCTCATCGCACATCTCCTCCGCCTGCCGCAGCACCTCGATCGCCTTGTCGGGCTGTCCGTTCGAGTAGTGCGTCTCGCCGATGTTCGTGAGGATGAGCGCGAGCCGGTTCCGATCGCCGATCTCGCGAGCCACTTCGCGCGCTTCACCGAAGAGCTGCAGCGCTCGGCCGTAGTCTTGCGCGTCTTGCGCCACGGTCCCGAGGTTGTTCAGCGCGAACACGACACCGACGAGGTCGCCGATCTCACGGCGGATGCGGAGCGCGTCCTCGAACGCCGCGACGGCGCTGGAGAAGTCGCCCGAGTCCTGCAGGACAAGCCCGAGGTTGTTCAGCGACAGCGCGATGGAGCGACGGTCCCCGAGGGCGTGACGACGAGTGAGCGCGTCGCGAAGCTCGGTCTTTGCGAGGTCGTACTCGCCTCGCATCCAATGGAGCTTCCCGATGTCGTCGATGGTCGACGCGACGCCACGCTCGTCCGAAGCCGCGCGGAAGAGCTCGAGCGCCGTCTGGAAATGTTGGGCCGCTTCGTCGAGTGAGCCGATCTCGCGGTGGAGCCGGCCGATGCGGTTGTGCGCGGCGCCCCCCTTGCCTCGGAGGTCGAAGCGGTACGCGAGGGCGCGCATCTCACCGAACGCCGAGAGCGCATCGTCGACGCGCCCGGTCAGCTGGAGCACGTCGCCGTAGTTGTGGAGCGCCTCGATCCTGCGCGCGATGGCGCCGTCCTCGAGCAGGGCCAGGGCGCGCTCGTAGTACTCGCAGGCGCTTGCGTTCGCATAGCGCGAGCGCGCGAGGTCACCGGCCTGCAGGAAGGTCAGCCCGGCGGCGTGGAGGTCGCCTGCGGCCTCCCGATGCCGAGCGAGCATGGCGGCGTCCTGCTCGTTGCTGCGGACCGTCCCTTGTTGCTCGAGCCAGTCGGCGATGGTGCGGTGGTAGCGCTTACGGAGCGACGCGCTGAGGCGCCCCTCGAGCGCGATCCGCTCCTTGTTGTGCTTGAAGACGTACTCGTCGGTACCGGTGAAGTTCGAGTCGGGGAGCTTCAGGATGTAGTCGCGCTCGACGAGCTCCGAGAGCATCTCGTCGAGGCGATCGAGGTCGTCCGAATCAGCGACCGGGTTCCAGAACTCCGGGGCGTCGTCTTCGGTGCGATAGAACGCGACGAAACCGCCGCGCCAGAAGACGCTCCCCATCACGGCCGCGTACTCGAGCAGCCGCTTCTCCTCGAGGTCGAGAGCCGCGATTCGCGCGTCGACGGCGTCCTCGATCGTCATCGGGAGGCGCGCCACCGAGAGGCGCTCGGCATGCACCTCCCAGCGCGGGGGCGCGGGAGGGTGGCTGGTCTCCACGACGACCCCGACGTCGTGGTAGATGCGGACCATCTGCTCGAGCATCATCGGGTTTCCGCCGGCGAAGGCGACCGCGGTCTCGACGAGGCGCTCGCGCGGTCCGTCGACCGGAGCGAGCAGCGCGCTCATCATGTGCGAGGCGGCGTCGTCGTCGAGCGCGACGAGCTCCACGACGTCGTGGCGATTCTCGCCGACGCGCTGCCAGTCCTCTAAGCGCGTGACGAGCTCGGAACGCGCGGCGCAGAGGATCAGCACCGGGGCGCTCAGGTACTCAAGCAAATACCGGAGGATCTCGATCGAGTCGTGATGAGCGAGGTGCAGGTCGTCGAGGACGAGAACGAGCGGCGCGGTCGCGGCGTCCGCTTCGATAAAGGCCTTGAACACCGCGCGTCGAAGCGAGGCGCCGTGCTGCGGATCTTCCTCGACGGCCTTGGTGAGCGGGCTCGGAGGGAACGGCAGCTCGAGGAATTGGCCGAGGAAATAAATGACGTCGCCCACCTTGCGGTCCTCGAGGACGCGCGCGACGTGCTCGCGGACCTGGGCACGCGCCGCGTCCGGATCCATGCCCTCGACGAGACCGAAGCGACCGCGAAAGAGGCGCGTAAAGAGCCCGTAGGAGGTCCCGATGCCCTGCGCGGAGCCCCGGTAGACCTTGAGCGGAACTCCCCCGGCGCGCTCCCGCTGTCGGAGGACGAACTCCTGGAGGAGACGCGTCTTGCCAATCCCCGCTGGGCCGAGGACCGTCACGATTCGCGGCTGACCGACCTTCACGCGCTCGAAGGCGAGATCGAGCGCGGCGAGCTCGTCGTCTCGACCGTAGAGCGGCGCTCGGGACACGACGGTGCCGCCTTGCTGTCGGTCGAGCGGGTAAGCTTCAGTCGTCACGGAGGTGGGCCTCGAGCCGGCGTGGAGCGCCACGCCGCAGGTGTGGGCAGAGACTGGCAAGTCTACCCCACCGGAGGGCCCCTGGATCGGCGATTCGTCGACGGCGGGTGGGCTCAGGAGCCGCCGGGCCACTCGCGCAGGAACTCACGGATCCGCCCTAGGATCAGATCGAGGGCGACGCGGTTGTGGCCCCCCTCGGGGATGATGACATCTGCATGCTCTTTGCTGGGCTCGACGAAGGCGAGGTGCATGGGCCTCACCGTCGAGTAGTACTGGCGCCGCACCTGATCGAACGAGCGACCGCGGTGCTCGAGATCGCGACGGATGCGACGCATCACGCGGAGATCGGCCGCGGTGTCGACAAAGAGCTTCAGGTCCATGCGCTTTCGAAGCTCGGCGTCGACGAGGACCAGGATCCCCTCGAGGAGCACGATCGGACGCGGCTCGAGGCGATCGGTCGCCTGCTCGCGGACGTGGTGCTCGAAGTCGTAGCGCGGCTTCTCGACGGCGCGGCCGAAGCACAGCGCGTCGACGTGATCGATGATGAGCGGGATCTCGATCGAGTCGGGGTGGTCGAAGTTGACCGTGACGCGCTCTTCGAACGGGAGATGTGCGAGATCGCGGTAGTAGCAGTCCTGCTCGAGCAGCGTGCAGCTCTGCGGGCCGAGGCGCTCGGCGAGCGCGCGGGCGATCGTTGTCTTGCCGGAGCCGCTCCCACCGGCGATGCCGACGACGTAGGGTCTCGGATGCGACGGTGTCGAAGGCTCGGTCACGACGGGCGGACGTTAGTCGATCGCGACGACCTTTGGGAGTTGATCGTCGCGAAGCGCGTCAGAAGCGGCCGAGCCAGCGAGGCGGCAGCCCGATCGTCCCCTCGACCGTGAGCGCCTCGGCCGGCTCGTAGCCCGACGCGCCGAGGACCAGCCGATGCAGCACGCCCCGCTCGCCGTCGGCGACGAAGCAGTCCGGACGACAGGCCCCTACGCCGTCGGCGAGGGGCACGCCGTCGAGGCGGGTGTTGCAGCGAACGCCGCCGAGCTCGAAGGGTCGAAGCTGCGTCTCCAGCACGATGCGACTGGCCCCCGACTCGAGCTCGAGCTCGACGAGCGCATCGGGCAGCGCGGAGGTTTCGCCTTCGCCGAGACGACCGAGCGTCGTCACGAGCGCGCGTCCCGTCTCGTCGAGCGCCACATCGAAGCCGACCGGGCGCCCCGCGAGCGCGTCCGAACCCCAGCGACGCACCTCGGCGACCCCGTCCGAAAGCACCTCGAGCAGGACGAGCCCCGAGGACGACAACGTCGGCTGCGACGACCCGAGGAAGCGCCCCGAACAGCCGACCAGGAGGCGCCGCGGCGTGCTTCCCTCGTCGGGTTGGATGGAGGGCGGCTCGATCGCGAGGGAGCTGCACCCGGCGAGCCCCTCGAGCACGTGCGTTCGCAAGATGTGCCGCGAGGCGATATCGATCGTCACGATGCGCGAGTCCGCGGCGTCCGAGAACGTCGCGTTGTAGGCCGCGAGCAAGACGTGAAGGCGACCGTCGTCGAGGACCATTCGCCCGGGCCTCGGCAGAAACCCAGGAGCATCCTCGATGGCTTCGGTCAGATCGATCCGCTCCACGACCGCGCGAGCTGCGCGGCTCACGATCGCGACGTCACCGCCTCGATCGAGCGGCGAAGCGTTCATCGCGAGGTTGGACTCGTAGCGAGTGACCCAGAGCTCATCACCGAAGCGCACCAGATCTTGCGGGTTCGCGCGGAAGGCGCTGCCGACGTCGAGCTGAGCCGCGACGCTCCCGGTCGTCACGTCGACGAGGGTGACGATCGAGGAAGGATAACGATCGAGCAGCGCGAGCTCGTCGCCGCGCTGGGGCTCTCCGGGCAACACGACGTCGCCGGACAGCGGGGCGCTGAGGCCGGGCTGGGCAGAGGCCGACGAGAGAAACGAGGCGGAGAGCGTGCGTCCGTCGCAGCCGAGAAGCGCCACGTTGGTCGACTGATAGTCGCTCATGACGAGCGCGAGCCCGCGACCAGTTGGCCCGGCCTCGATCGAGACCCCGCCCGTCGGAGGTGAAGGCGCCGGAGCTCCGCACGCGGCGAGGCAGAGCGCGGCGAGGCTAGCCCGGGTCACCATCGAGACTCGACCGTGGCGTAGGCGGCGCGTCCCGGCAAGGGATAGCCGAGCAGATCGACCGTCCGCTGATCGAGGAGGTTCGTCAACCGACCGCGAACGACCAGCGCGCGAAGGAAGCGCGCCTCGACTTCAAACTCCAGCAAATCCTGGGCAGGCAGCACGATTAGCCCTGCGGGATCCGCGACGCGCGAGGCTCGGTGCAGGTACCGAAGCGTGAGCGATGCGCCGTCGAGCGACACAGGGCGGTACCCAGGCGCCCGCAGCTCGATGGCCGGGGCGGCGACGAGCCTCGAACGAAACGGCACGAGGTCGGCCTTCACGAGTCGCCCCTCGGACGTGTCGCGCGGGTCGAGCCAGGTGAGCGCGAGGCTCGAGTGGAGCCACTCACCGACGCGCAGCCCGAGCGCGGCCTCGACGCCGAGGGTGCGGCCCGAGCCGACGTTGTAGGGGCGGACGGCTCCGAAAGACGAGCGCTTGAACGCGACGAGGTCGCTCGCGAATCGCGCAAACCCATCGAGCTGCGCGTAGCCCGAGAGCTTCCCGCGACGCAGGCGACCGACGACGCCGAGATCGAGCGCGTAGCCGGTCTCGGGCAAAAGCGCGTCGTTTCCGCGCAGCGCCGAAGAGATCCCGTAGAGCTCGCCGAGCGTCGGCTCGCGAAGGTAGCGTCCGGCGTTTCCGAAGAGTGCGAGGCCTGGAACGAGCACGACCTTCGCGCCGAGGCGTGCGGTCGGCGCGAAGATGCCGCAAGCCGAGCCCCGCGCCGCGTACGTCGAGTGGCAGTCGAGGCTCGCGCTGGCAACGAGTGTCGCGCGGCGAGCGACCTCGAGGCGCCCCTCGACGTCACCGTGGAGGACATGCCGACGTGCATCGAGCCCGACGCCGTCCTCGGACACCCGCAGGTGCTGGAGCTCCTGGGCGATCCCCGCGGAAATCTCCAGGGCTTCGCTGCCTCGAAACCGAACGCGGACGCGCTGCCGCGAGCGTTCGCCGTCGTTCTCGACGACGCTCGCACGGCCGAGCTCGAGCCGCGGGTCGTCGAGGCGATAGCGCGTCACGAGGCCGTCGAGCGCCCACTCGATCGACGCGCGGCTGGTGCGATGCTCCCCCGCCACGCCGCCGAGCCCACGATCGACGCGGGCGCGGGCCGTCAGCGCCGGTACGACCTGGAGCCCGGGCGCGCCGGACTCCCGCGTGAACACGTGAGCGAGGGCACGAAGGTCGTAGCCATCCCCCTCGAGCCGCCCTAGCGCCCAAGCGTCGAGTCCGGCGTGGTCCGCGTTGAGGCGCCGAGCGGTGACGTCATCGGCGGCGTCGAAGCGGGTGCCGCGGTCATCGGTGTACTCGAAGTCGTCCCGCGCCGCGTCGTAACGAACCGCAACGAGGAGACCGGCCTTGCGGTCGCCGAGCGCGAGCGCACCTCGCAGCTCACGTTGCCCGAAAGCCCCGACGCCCACGAGTCCGCGCGCGGCCGTGCGGGACGGGAGGAGCGGCTCGAAGAAGATCGCGCCACCCATGCCCGGCCGGTCCGACGACGCAGGCGCGGTGCCGCGATCGACCTCGACGCGTCGCAGCAGCCAGAGCGGCAAGCTCGAGAGGTCGACCGTCCCCGTGAGGTCGTCGTTCAGTCGGATCCCCGCGAGGTGAATCGGAGTCTGGGCGCTCGTGGTGCCGCGGACCGAGGCCGTGGCGAGATCCGCCCCGCCGCCCGAGCGCGTCACCTCGAGGCCGGGTACGCTGGCGAGCGCGTCGGCAGCGGTTCGGCCTGGGCGGTCGAGATCACGCGCGTCGAGGACGAACGAGGCCGCGGTCGGGTCGCGGAGGGGCTCGGTCGGCGCTCGCTCCGCGCCCTCGACCCATACCTCGACGGGAGGGTCGGATGCGCGAGCGTTGCCGGATGCGCCGAGCAGGCCCGCGAGCGCGAGCCCCGCCGTGAGGCCGCGTCTCACGGTCCGAAGGCGCAACCGACCCCCGGCAAGCCTTCGGAGCCGTTCACGATCCCGATCGCGTCGAGCTCGAACGAGCCCTTGTCCGGCGGCTCGAGGTCGGGGCGGTCGGTGATGCGGACGAAGCGTGCGGAGGCGAGGCCGAGCGCGGCGAGGTCAAACGGATCGCCGCCCGCGGTCCGCGGGTCGACGGGCCCCTCGAGGCCATCGAGGAACACCGGCCGAGCGCCCGCGCAGGTCCCGTAAGGCGGACCGGACGCGGTGCACGGGAACTCGAAGAAGGTCTCGCCGTCATCGCTGACCTCGACGGTGCCGAGCTCGGCGTAGATCTGTTGGCCGAACTGAAACGGGTTCTCGAAGACGACGAAGTCAGGCCCTGGCCCGTCAAGGATCGCCCGATCGAAGCGGACCGTGATCGCGCCGCCGTTGCCTAGCGACACCACGTCGAGCGACCCCTTGCAGCACCCACCGCCACGCGGCGGCCCAAGGACGGCTCTCGGCATCGCGTCGCGCCCGAAAGACTGCCCAGGTCCGAACGAGACATTGACGACCTCGGACGCAAACCAGCTGTCGAAGCAAGCCTCCCCGCTCGCGCAGCCGCACACCGCGAGGAGGAGTAGAAGGCCCGAGGCGCCGAATTTCCGCAAGACGAAGAGGCGTCGGAACATGGCCGCTTATTTGACCTAGGCGGGCGACCATGACAATTCCGAAACCACGATGCGGACGAGAGGGCGCGCCTTCTACGGCCTATGTGCGGGCGTGCTCGTCTGCCTGGCCGCGATCCCCGAGGCGGGCGCCCAGTCGGGCGCGCGCGCGCGAGCCGCAAGCCGTGCCGCACCGTCGAAGCCGCCGTCTTCGAAAGCCTCGGCCGGGAAGCCCAGCTCTTCGTCGAAGGGCAGCGGGTCGCTCGCCCCGCGCAAGCCCGCGACCAGCGCGATGGCAACGGCGACGCAACCGGTCACTGCACCACCGCCCTCGGCAACGGCAACGAGAGTCGCGCCGCCCCCAACGACGAAGCCGGCGACCGCGGACGGCGTCGCAACGACGTCGACGAAGGAGCCCGCCGCCAAACCGGACACGCGCCCCGCCGAGTCGAAGGCGACGACGAAGCCCGCCGCGACTACGAAGCGGCCAGGCAGTCGCCCGAGCACCTCGCGCGATAGGCCGGCCTCGCGCGTCGCCGGAAGCGAGATCGGCAAGCCCGATGAGCGCGCGCGGCGGGCAGTGGCAGGACGACGCGCCGAGGCAAGTGACGCAGACCCACGCGAATCTGCCGAGCTCATCCGCATTCGCGAGCTCGACCATCTCTTATTCCCTCCCGGGGCAGGCGGCACCGAAGGCCCGTGGCCAGGTGACGTCGGCCCGCGCCCGGACGCCCCTCTTGTGGAGGCCAGCGGGCTGCCCCCGCGACCGGCCGGGGCCCCCGCGCCGATGGCTGCGAACCCCGCAGACGTCGCGTGGGTCGCGAGCCTCGAGAAGCCTGATTTCCCGGTGCGCCTCGACGCAGCCGTGGTGCGGTACCTCACCTACTACCGCGACAACCCGCGCGGCCGCTCGATGCTCGCGGGCTGGGTGAAGCGCAGCGGCCGCTATGGCGCAGCCATTCGGAAGGTCTTGCGCGAGCGCCACCTCCCCGAAGACCTCCTCTGGCTAGCCCTCGTCGAGAGCGGCTTCGACCCGACGATTCACTCGCACGCAGGCGCGGCGGGCCTGTGGCAGTTCGTGCCCTCGACCGCGCGTGTGTACGGCCTCTCGGTGACACGTCGCGTCGACGAGCGCCTCGACCCCGAGCGAGCGACACATGCGGCCGCTCGCCACCTCGAGGATCTCTTCACGAGGTTTGGCTCGTGGGAGCTCGCGTTCGCGGCCTACAACATGGGCTACGGCGGCGTACTCTCGGCGATCCGCAAGTACAACACCAACGATTATTGGGAGCTGCGACGCCTCGAGGCCGGTCTCCCGTACGAGACGGCGCTCTACGTTCCCAAGATCGCAAGCATCGCTATCGCAACTCGCAACTGCAAGGTGTTCGGTTGCGAGGGCGTCGAGCTCGACGACCCCGAACCGTTCGGAGACGGGACCGTCGACGCCTTGTCGGTCGCCCCTGGCGTGTCACTCCTCGAGGTGGCCGACGCGATCGGCGTGCGCGCAGAAATCCTCGACGCCCTGAATCCCCACGTCCTCGGCACGCGACTGCCGCCGATCGAGGCGGGCGCGACCGCGCGACACGCCTGGACGGTCTACGTCCCGAAGGGCAAGGCGCGCCTCGCTCGGAATCTCGTCCCCAAAGAAGCGCCGCCTCGACACCTCGGGACCTACCGCGTCCGTTGGGGCGAGCCGACCGAGCACGTCGCGGCCCGCTTCGGCACCTCGTCGGGTGTGCTCGAGCGCCTCAATGACCTCGACCCTGGCGAGTCGGTGCGCGCGGGCACGACGCTCTTCGTCCCCGCCGGCGTCAAGCCTCGGTCGGACGCGGAGGCGGCCGCCGACGTAGCAGGTGGGCATGGCCTCGGGCGCAGCGGAAAGCCCCTCGTCGTCACGCCGACGCAGACGTACTTCTACCCGGACCGCCGGCGAATGTTCTACCAGCCCGTGCTGGGCGACACGCTCGACGACGTCGCAGAAGCGTGCGGCGTCGCTGCGGGAGACCTGCGACGGTGGAATCACCTCGATGCGCGCGCCGCGCTCCAGGAAGGGATGACCCTTCAGGTCTTCTTACCCGCAAGCGCGCGGACGCACGACGTCCTCCTCGTCAACGCGGCGCAGCTCGAGCCGATCCAAGTCGCGTCGAGCACATTTCATTCGCACTTCGTCGGCCAACTCGGGCGCGAGCGGCTCGAGGTGACGACCCTCGCGGGCGACACGTGGACCTCGCTCGCGAACCGACACGGCATGTCGGTCGGGATGCTCGAGCGCATCAATCACCGGAGCCGAAAGAGCAAGCTAGCTCCCGGCGAGAAGGTGGTCGTCTACGCCCGCAAGGCTGCGCCGCCCGCGCACGCGCCGACGCCGCGCCCGACGGCGCCACCGGACGACGACCCGTACGCCGACGACGCCGACGAGCCGACCGCACCGAGCACGGCACGCGAGGCGAGCGAGCCCGACGACCACGACAGTTGATGTTGCACCTCGGCGGAGCCCACAGGTAAGTTCTGAGCGTGTTCACGATCCGCTCCTACTCGCTCACTGACATCGGCCGCCGTCGCAAGCAGAACGAAGACTCCTTCCTCCGAAGCGACGAGGTACGTCTCTACGCGGTCGCCGATGGAATGGGCGGACACGCTGCGGGCGAGATCGCGAGCGCAGAGGCCGTCGACACGATCTTTGGCATGGTCAAGCGCGGTCTGCCGACGCTGGGGCCGGAGTCGGAGCCCCTCACCGAAGAGAAGATCAGCAAGGCGCGGCGCCTCATCGAGTCGGCCATCCAGGGCGCGACCTACATGGTCTTCTCGATCAGCGAGGTCGAGGCGACGAAGAACGGGATGGGGACCACCATCAGCGCTGCTTACATCTACAAGAACATGCTGGTGCTGGGACAGGTCGGCGACAGCCGCATCTACCAGATCCGTGATGGCCAGGTCGCGCAGCTGACCGAGGATCACACGCTCGTCGGTTGGCAGGTGAAGCAAGGGCTCATCACCGAGGAGGAGGCGAAGGTCTCGCCCCACCGCAACGTCATCACGCGCTCGATCGGCGGTCGTGATTACGTCGAGGTCGACACGATGGCGGTCGAGCTTCGCCGCGGCGACCGCTACATACTCTGCTCCGACGGCCTGCACGGGTACCTGAAGGAACACGAGATCCCCGAGTTCGTCGCGCTCGGCGGCGACAACGCGACGCGCGCATTCATCGATCTCGCGAACCAGCGCGGCGGCGCCGACAACATCACCTGCGTCCTGGTCGAGGTCGACTGACCCTCGGCGCGCGCGCTGCGGCGGGCGAGCCTCAGCGGGCGAACCTCAGCCGGCGCAGCCGCGGCGAAGCGTCGTCTCGGCCTCGGCCGGCGCGAGCATGTCGCCCCGACGAACGATGCCCGAGCGGCGCGGCGCGTCCTGCTCACGCTCCGGAGCGTGGAGCTTGGCCCCTGCGAGAATTCGCTCGCACAGGTCTCCGAAGTCCCACCCGGAGTGGCGCGCGATCTTCGGCAAGAGGCTCGTCGCCGTCATCCCGGGAAGCGTGTTCACCTCGAGGACGTACTCGTTCTCACCGGGCGTGACGATGAGATCGACGCGCGCGGCGCCCCTCACGTCGAGCGCTTCGCACGCGCGGAGCGCGAGGTTCAGAACGTTCTGGTAGCGCGCCGGGCTGAGCCGCGCGGGCATGTGATACTCGGTCGCGCCAGGTGTGTACTTCGCGTGGTAGTCGTACATCCCACCATTCTTCGGGCAGACCTCGATGGCGCCGAGCGCCTTACCATCGAGGACGGCGACGTTCACCTCGGCGCCTTCGACGAATCGCTCGACCAGCGCGTGGTCGTCGACCTCGAAGACCTTCTCGAGCGAGCGCGCGAGTTCGGATAGGGTCCGCGCCTTCGAGAGCGCAACGCTCGAGCCCTCTCCGCGGGGCTTCACCACGACCGGGAAGCCAAAGTGGCGGTGCACGGTCTCGATGTCGGCGAGGTCGTCGTTAACCGATACGGTGTAGTACGGCGGCGTTGGGACATTGTGAAGGAGGAAGAGCTCCTTGCTCTTCTTCTTGTCCATCGCCAGCGCACTCGCGAGCACGCCAGACCCGGTGTAGGGGATGCGAGCGACCTCGAGCATGCCCTGCACGCAGCCGTCCTCGCCCATGCGGCCGTGCAGCGCGAGGAACGCGACGTCGACCTTCGCGCGCAGCAGGGCCTGGAGCAAGTCGCCCCCCCGGCTCGACTCTGCTCGGCTCGACTCCGGGATGACGACCCGCACCACGTCGTGTCCACGCTCGGTCAGCGCCTCGGCGACGGCGTCGCCCGTGCGAAGCGACACGTCGTGCTCGCTCGACCAACCGCCCATGATGACTCCGACGCGCTTCTTCATCTCGATACGAGCCTCCAACGATCCAACGACCACAATCGCCCTATCAGTCCACGCCGCGCCGGGACAAAATTGCTGCACCACGAGAAGCCATCGACCTCGCTTGCCGGGCGCATCCCGTCTCGCCGATCGAATCGAGCCGAGACGTTCCCCGGAAAGTTCCGTCACGCCGGCGGCTTTCGGTACGCTTCGAGAGCCATGACGCTCCGCCTCACGCCGCTGTCGTTGCCCCTCGTGCTCGTCGCATGCTCGCACGTCCCTCCGCCGCGAGCCGTGCCGACCTACGACGCGAAGGCGACGCCGCCCGGCTGGTACCCCGAGCCGGCTTGGACCGCCCAGGGCGTGGAGGGACGGGTCTACCTCGAAGGCAAGGTCGTCTTCGAACCAGGGCAAGCGCGCATCCGGCCAGAGTCCGAGCGCGTCCTTCGGGATCTGCTCGCGTACCTCGTCGCGAACCCGGACATCACGCGGGTGCGCATCGAGGGGCACGCCGACTTGCGCGCGAGCGAGGAGCGAAACCAGAAGCTCTCGGAGCGCCGCGCGCTCGTCGTCGCGGACTGGCTGGTCGACAACGGCATCGACCACGATCGCTTGCTGGCGGTCGCGTTCGGCGAGGTTCGGCCGCTCTGGCCGATGCCGAGCCCCGCGGCCTTGCGCGAGAACCGCCGCGTCGAGTTCCACGTCGCCGAGGTGAACGGCAACCGCTTCCAGGGTGAAGATCCGACGAACGGCGGGCTCGTGCTCTACGTGAAGAGCAAGGAAGAGCGCGAGGCGGAGAAGCGTAAGGCCCCTCCGCCCGACACCCGCCTCCCCGCCGTGAAGGCAGAGCTCGACATCATCAAGGCGGTCGAGGACAAGAAGCAGCGCGACCTTCTCGAAGAGCCGGAGCCGCCCGCTTCGACCCCCGGCACCCTGCCGAAGAAGGAAGGCGACGCCGCCGCGACGCCCACCAAGTGACCTGAGCCCTCGAGCGACGTGACGCTCAAGGTGCGAGGTGTCGCGCCGTCAGCGCAGGCGTCGTGTAGCCCTGCAAGAGCTCCCTCACGCCGCGGATCGATGCCTCGTAGTCGAGGACGTTCCCCTTCGGCGTCGCGTACTCGAGGTAGAGGTTGTCGTCCGTTGAGACGAGGCCTGCGCCGTCCGACTCGGCGATGAAGCGGTCGAGCTCGGGGCCCGACAGGACAAGCTTCTCGAGCAAATCCTCGAGCCGCGCGCCCGCGAGCGTGTCTCGCACTCCCGATCGCGCATCGTGCGCCGCGAGCGCCGCGCGAGAAGCGACGAGCGGCTCCGTGGCTGCGACGACGATCCCCTGATTTCCGCCCACGAACAGCGCCGCGTGGGGGAAGACCTGCCGGAGCGTGCGGAGCACGACCGCGAGTTCGCGCCGGTGAATGTGGTGGAGCTGTACCCACTGCTGCAACACACCGCGCTTTTGGAGCCGCTCGCGACAAAGCTCGTAGAACTCGCGGCTGTACAGGTTGGCCGAGCCGGCGAACCAGACGCTCGAGAGCTCGATGGTGATGAGGTCGTATCGGTGCGGAGTGAGGAGGAGGTGGTTTCGCCCGTCGTTCATGACGAGCGAAACGCGCGGGTCATCGAAGGCGTTGCGGTTCGTCTCCGAGAAGAAGCGCCGCGCCGACTCGACGATCGCAGGAGAGATCTCGGCGACGTCGATGTGCGCGAACGGGTAGCCCTCCACCGTACCCAGGGTCGTCCCGGTCCCGAGTCCCACGACGAGCGCGCGCTCGTAGCCGGTGACAAAGAGCGAGGGGAAGTGGGCAAAGCTACGCTGCGCGGTCACCTCCCAGCCGTTATCGCCTTGGAATTTGCCGTTCGTGTACATCGTCAGGACATCGCCACGCCGAGCGACGCTGGTGAGGCCGCCATGCACGTCCTCTGCGACGTACACGAGCTCGTCGGGAGGAGCCGCTGCCGCGAAGTAGACGTTCGCGCCGTTGGTCATGATCTTCATGTCCCACGCGGGGAGGCCGATCACCGTAAGCAACGACGCGAGCGCAGAGCCGTACGCGAAACGCTTACCCGCCGTCGAGCGTCGTGCGGTGACCACCGCGAGCGCCGCGAACGCCAGCGCGACCGCCTTCAGCGTGGTCTCGGAGCCGATCTTCGGGAGGATCGCGTAGCCGAACGCAAGCGACCCCGCGATCGAGCCCAGCGTATTGATCGCCGTCAACTGACCGACGCGCTTGCCGACGTCGGCGCGCGCCGCGACTCGGCGAAGGAGCAACGGGTAGGTGAGCCCCATCGCGAGCGTCGGCAAGGCGAGCGCGACGAACGCGACCGTCGCGCGAACGAGCTCACGGCCTGCCCACGATTCGACTCGCCCGCCGATCCACAAAAAGATCCGGGTCAGCCCGCCGAGCACCGGCAGCGACGCGAGCAGCGCCACGGCCGACACGCCGAGCGCGACGGGCAAGGCGGCGCTCCCGAGCCGGCGATCCAAGACACCCGCGATGCTCGCGCCCGCTCCGAGGCACGTCAGGAAGACCGCGAGCATCAAGCCGAAGGCGTACGCGCTGTTGCCGATGAGGAGCGCGAGCAGGTGCGTGTCGACCACCTCGACCCCGAAGACGAAGAACCCGGACGCGAGGGCGAGGAGCGCGAGCAGGGGTGCCTCGGGGAGCGGCGACGAGGAGCTCACCTCCTCCGCCGCGCGTCCATCCGCGTCTTGCTCGTTCTGGCCTCGCTCCTCCGCGGCCTCGCCTCGTCCGAGCGTCATCGCCACGATACCGATCACCACGTTGAGGACTGCGGCGGCTCGCATGGTGTTCGTGAGCCCCAAGGTCGGCAACACGACGTAGGCACTGACGAGCGCGCCCACCGCACCGCCGAGCGTGTTGGCGGCGTAGAGGGCCGAGAGGCGTCGCTTCGCGCCCTCTTCGTCACCGCTGTTCGCGCCCGCGAGGGCCCTCGCGAGCATCGGCATCGTGACGCCCATCGCGATGGTTGGAACGACGACGACCGCGGCCGTCAGCGCTGCCCTCACCACCGTCACGGCGACGAGCGAGTCTGGCATGGCAGCGATGAGCGCTCGGTAGGCCCCCGCGACCACGTCGAAGAAGAGCGGCGTCATCGCGCACACGACGCCGACGAGGGCCTCGGCGACGCCATAGACGAAGAGCGGGCGTTTCACATGGTTCGCGTATCGACCGCCGAGGTGCGAGCCGAGGGCGAGCCCGCCCATGAACGCCGCGAGCACCGCGCTCACCGCATACGCCGTGGCCCCGTAGATGGTGGAGAGCTTCTTCCCGAACGCGACCTGGTAGAGGAGCGCGGTCGCTCCGGAGGTCAGGAACAAGAGCGAAGTGATGCGAACTCGTGCTAACAAAACGAGCCGACGCTAGTTCGCCCCCCAAGCGCGCGCAACGAATGACCGACGCATCCTCGACGCTCCATCCGCTCGAGCGCCTCCCCGAGGAGTGGCGTGCGTGGGTCACCGCGCGACGCCATCCGGCGTACCGAGGCGATCAGGTATTCGACTGGCTCCACGGACGCCGCGTCGCCGACCCCGACCGCATGACGAACCTGCCAGCGGGGCTGAAGCGCGAGCTCGCGGCGGAAGGGCTCGCGCCGCCCGCGTTGATCGCTCACGTTCATCGATCGAGCGACGGGACGCGTAAGCTCCTGGTCGAGCTCGCCGACACGAGCCGCATCGAGACCGTCCTCCTGCCGGTGTCCTCGTCGAGCGAAGACGGCGAGGACGACGACGAGGACGACGTCGTCGCTCGAGAAGCGCAGGGTCACGCGGCCCCTACGGCGTCCGCGGCGCGAGTCTCTCAGTGCATCTCGACGCAGGTCGGGTGTGCGATGGGCTGCGTGTTCTGCGCGAGCGGAGTGGCTGGCCTGAAGCGACATCTGTCCGCCGCCGAGATCGTCGCGCAAGTGTGGCTCGCTCATGAGGCGCTCGAGCCAGACGAGGCGCTGCGAAACCTCGTCTTCATGGGGATGGGCGAGCCGCTCCACAACTACGACGCGACCGCACGCGCGCTACGTCTCTTGACGCACTCTCGAGGGCTCGGGCTCTCGCCACGACGCATCACCGTGTCGACCTCCGGCCTCGTCCCGGAGCTCGACCGATTCGGTACCGAGTTCGGCGGCAAGGTCGGCCTCGCGATCTCGCTTCATCAAGCCGACGACGCAAAGCGCAGCGCGCTGATGCCGGTGAACCAGCGCTATCCCATCGCGACGCTGCTCGCGGCGGTGCGCCGTTACCCCATGGACAGGCGACGACGCGTCACCATCGAGTACACGCTCGTCGCCGGACAGAATGACGGCGATGACGACGCGCGGCGCCTCGGCCGACTACTCGCTGGGATGCCCGTGAAGGTGAACCTCATCCCGATGAATCCGATCGAGCACTCCCGCCTCGGTCCTCCGGCGCTGCCTCGAGTCGCGGAGTTCCAGGCGCGCCTCCAGGCGGCGGGCCTCCTCTGCTTCGTGCGCCGCCGCCGCGGTGATGACGTGGCCGCCGCGTGCGGGCAGCTCGTGCTCGCGGGTGAGCGGCCCAACGCCCGCTTTGTGTCGCGCCAACCGCGCGGTTGAGCTAACCGTCGAGCCGTGTTTGCCAAGCTGATGATCGCCAACCGTGGCGAGATAGCGTGCCGTGTCATCCGCACTGCGAAGCGCCTCGGCATTCCGACCCTCGCCGTCTACTCCGAAGCCGACGCTGCCGCGCCGCACGTGCGCCTCGCCGACGAGTCGGTCTGCATCGGCCCGCCGCCGGTCTCGCAGAGCTACCTCGCCATCGAGCGGCTCGTCGAGGTGGCGAGCGCACACGGCGTCACCGCGGTTCACCCAGGCTACGGCCTCCTCAGCGAGAACGAGGCCTTCGCGAGCGCGCTCTCCGCGAAGGGCATCACCTTCGTAGGCCCATCCCCCGAGGCGCTCGACGTGTTCGGCGACAAGATCAAGGCGCGCGACGTGGCGCGTCGTGCGGGAGTCTCGCCGCCGCCGGGCACCGACGGTCCCATCGCAGTCGACGACGCAGAGGCTCTCGCGCGCGAAGCTGCTCGCATCGGATTTCCGCTGCTCGTCAAGGCAGCGGGTGGCGGCGGCGGGATCGGGATGCAAGTCGTCCAGAAGGAAAAGCAGCTCGCCAAGGCCGTCGCGTCCTGCAGCGACCGCGGCCGGTCGGCTTTCGGAGATCCGCGGGTGTACCTCGAACGCTACGTCACGACGCCGAAGCACATCGAGGTGCAGGTCCTGTGCGACGCGCATGGCAACGCCGTCGCGGTCGGGGATCGCGAGTGCAGCATGCAGCGTCGACACCAGAAGGTGATCGAGGAGGCCCCGTCACCCGCACCGTTCTTCGCGGGCGACGGGGGCGCCGCGCGACGCAAAGCGCTCCACGAAGCGGCGCTTCGGATCGTGACCAGCGTGGGCTACCGCGGCGCGGGCACGGTCGAGTTCGTCGCGTCGTCCGAGGGCGAACTCTTCTTCCTCGAGGTCAACGCGCGCTTGCAAGTCGAGCACTGCGTGAGCGAGATGTGCTCGGGTCTCGACCTGGTCGAAGAGCAGCTCCGCATCGCGGCGGGGCTCGCGCTCTCTGATGCGGCCCGAAGCCACGAATTGCGCGGGCACTCGATCGAAGCGCGCATCTATGCCGAGGACCCCGCGAAGCACTTCATGCCGCAGCCCGGCACGTTGACCCGCCTCACGTGGCCGCTCGAGCGCTCGTGGCTCCGCGTCGAGGCCGGCTACGAGGAGGGCATGGAGGTCACCCCCTACTACGACCCGATGCTGGCGAAGCTCGTGGTCTACGGTGCTACGCGCGCCGAGGCATGCGCGCGACTCGACGAGGTCCTCGCCGAGACCGACATCGCGATCACCGGAGCCGGAGGTCCTGCCAACACGAACGTTGCGTTCTGCCGAGCACTCGTCGCCTCGACGCCGTTCGTTGATGCCACGTATGACACCGCCACCGCTGAGGCCCTCGCCAAGGAGTCACGATGACCGACACGACCACCGTCGAGCGCGCGCGCGCGTGGCTCGCCCACGACCCCGACGAGAGCACCCGCACCGAGCTCGCAGCGCTGCTCGAGGCGAACGCACCTGACCTCGCGGACCGCTTCTCGGGTCCTCTCAAATTCGGCACCGCCGGGCTCCGCGGCGTCCTCGGGGCCGGAGAGAGCCGAATGAACCGCGCGGTCGTGCGGCGCGCGACGCTCGGCCTCGCCGCGTACCTGCTCACGAACGAACCCGACGCGAAGACGCGCGGCGTCGTGATCGGCTACGACGGCCGTAAGATGGGCCGCGAGTTCGCAGAAGATACGGCCGCGGTGTTGCTCGCAGCCGGGATCCCGGTGCACCTGTCCGAGCGCGTCTGCCCGACGCCGCTCGTGGCTTACGCCGTGACGGCGCTCGGGGCGTCCGCCGGGGTCATGGTGACCGCGAGCCACAACCCTCCGGAGTACAACGGCTACAAGGCCTACGCGAAGAACGGCGCGCAGATCATCCCGCCGATGGACACGGGGATCGCCGCGGCGATCGAGGCCGGACCGCCCGCGGATCACGTCCCGCTTGCCGATCTCGTCGCAGCGCGAACATCGGGCCTCCTCAAGGACCTCGGAGAGTCTGTCCGACAGCAGTACCTCGGCGCCATCGCCGCGCTGATCGATCAGGGGACCGGCGACCGCTCGTTGTCGATCGTCTACACGCCCCTCCATGGCGTCGGCCTCGAGCTCTGCTCGGAGGCCCTCGCGCGGGCCGGCTTCACGAACGTGCACGTCGTCGCCGAGCAAGCCGAGCCGGACGGCGATTTCCCCACGGTCGCGTTCCCCAACCCCGAAGAGAAAGGCGCCCTCGACCTCGCGCTCGCGCTCGCGAAGTCGAAGGGGGCGGCGCTCGTGATCGCGAACGATCCGGACGCAGACCGACTCGCCGCGGTGGTGCGCACGCCCGCCGGCTATCGCGCGCTGACCGGAAACGAGGTCGGTGTGCTGCTCGGTCACCGGGCGCTCGAGCGGGATGCTCGCTCGCCACGACCAGGCCAACCGCTCGTCATCACGACGATCGTCTCGTCGCCGCTCCTCGGGGTCATCGCTCGCGCGCGCGGCGCCGCATATGACGAGACCCTAACCGGCTTCAAGTGGATCGCGAATAAAGCCATGGAGCGAGAGGCGACCGAAGGGGCGCGCTTTCTCTTCGGCTACGAGGAAGCGTTGGGCTACAGCGTCGGGACCGTCGCGCGCGACAAGGATGGGGTCGGCGCGGCGCTCGTCCTCGCCACCCTCGCGGCCGAGCTCCACGCAGATGGGAAGACGCTCGTCGACGAGCTCGAGCGCATCGGGTCACTCTACGGCACGTTCACGAGCCGGCAACGCTCGCTCGGCTATCCCGGCGCGGAGGGCAGTAAGACGATGGCGACCCTCATGGCCAAGCTGCGCGCGGCTCCACCCTCCGAGCTCGGAGGCCTCGCCGTCACGACTCGAACCGACTGCCTCGCGCAGACCCGAACGGACTCGACGGGAACGCACGCGCTGTCGCTGCCGAAGAGCGACGTCGTGGTGCTCGAGCTCGAAGGCGGGCACCGAGTGATCGCGCGACCGAGCGGGACCGAGCCGAAGCTCAAGATCTACGTCGACGTGCGGCTCCCGGCGGGGCCGCCGACCGAGGATGCGCGTCGCGACGGTGCCGAGCTCCTCGACCGACTCGAAGCGGCGATGGTCGCGCGGATGAGCTGACCTTCGGGGCGTCGGTCACGCCCGGCGGACGTCCTCGGCACGGCGGCGCAGCCTTGATCTCAATCAATCCGCAAGGCTCGTCGGGCCTCTCACCCGACCGGAGCGCGGAGGGTCACCTCTTCGAGGCTCACACCAAGAAAGCGGCGCGGTCGTACCGTCACCACCACCGCGCGCTCTTCGACGGCGAGCGAGAGCTCGGGGCCTGGCGGAGGAGCGTTCTCGAAGAGCTCACCGAGCCCGACCTCGAAGGAGCGACGCACGTCGACGCCATGGCCCGCGCGTGAGACGTGACGCCCCAGCCACTCGAGCGACTGCGCGAGCCGGGCGACGAACAGCTGATCCGTGAGCGAGGTCTGCGGGAGGCGCTCGGCCTCTCCGCTCGAAGCCCCCTCGTACGTGCGCTTTGGCGGCGGAACGTAGGCCGTCGTCGCCGTCGCGAGGTAGGCCGAGTCGCTGTTCGGCTGCGCGGCGAGCGCGGTGATGCCGATGCGCGCGAGGGCCCGCTGCGTCTCCGTCGAGAGGAAGGCCTCGGTCGGCACGGCGACGCGCTCTCCGTTGGATCGCGTGAGCTCTCGCACCGGTAGGTTCTCGAGGAGGCCGCCCTCGCGTGTCCCCGTAACGCCCGCAGGCCAACCGAAGCGCGCGTGGCTCTTCACGGCAAGCGCGCCGATCGCGTACGCGGGCCGAAGCCATACCTCGCCCTCCCCTGCACTCGCTGCCTCGACGACCGTCGCCTCGCGGACTCGGGACGAACGCGCGTCGTAAGGGCCGCGGGCGAACACGCGGTTCAAGGCGAGACCGCACCACAGCGCGCTCGGGCGGTTCGCCTCCGCACGCCAGGGAGCGCTCGCAGGTGCCTCGAAGAGCGATTGCGGATAGTCGAGGCGATCGAGTTCCGAGAGCTCGACCCCGAGGAGCGCGGGCGCGGCGTTCGTCACGACGAAGAGCGCGTTTGCCTCCGCAACGCCGGCGACCTCGCGCAACCAAGCAAGCGACGCGGCATCACGCCCCACCTCGTGGTCGACGATGGCGAGCGTCACGGGAGGCTCGTCCTCTCCGGTCTCGGAGGCGACGCGCGCGAGCGCCGAAGGCGCCTCATCGCGAAGGCACGACAGCACCTCGACGTGCACCCCTTGCTTCGGCATCCGCCCGACGAGGAGCGCGAGGCCACGGTACGCCTCTTCGAGGCGACGAACCTCGGGGTGCTGGAGGATCTGCGCGAGCTCGACGGCGAGCGCCCGCTCGAGGATCCGAATCGCCTCATCGGGTCTCGCGCCAGGCTGCCCCTTGCCGCTGTGCGCCACCGCAGCCAAAAAAGCGTCGAATCGGCCCGTCTTGGCTGGCTCAGGCGCGACGCGCGGCTCGTCGTCGATGCCCCTCGATGGCGGCGCCACCTCGAGGTCGAGCATCCCGAGGATGCGGTCCGCGGCGTCATCGGCTCGAGGAGCGACGCGCGGCATGACGCGCTCGACCTTCGACGCTGGCACCTCGACTCCTCCGAGCACGCGAGCCACCAGGGGCGAGCCGTCCCAGCGCCGGGACAGCTCGGCCGCGACCGCCTCGACGCTCGCCGCTCCGGTCCTGAGGTCCTCGAGGACGGCGCGACCTTCGAGCAGCTTGCGCAGCGGCACCACGTCGCGGCACAGCGCATCTGGGCGGAGCGCGGCGAGCGAGCCTACTGGGACGTCGACGCGAGTCCGTGCGCCGTCCGCGAGTACGCTCTCGATCTCGATCGAGAGCCGAGGCTTTAGGGTGGCGAAGAGCGCATCGACCTCACCGGCCGCGAGGCGAATCGGGTGCTCCGGCGCGAGGATGCCGGCGTTGTAGTCGCGGTCAGGGACAAAGTCCCCCACGACGAGGACACGCATCGGCGGGATCATTCCGGTTACCTCGATCAAAGCGTCTGCTTCGTGAGCGACCGCGCGCGCGCCGTCGCCCTTGACGACCTCCGCGACGGGCCGCGAGGGCCCGACGCCGAAGCCAATTCCACCAATCGTGAAGCCACCTTTGGGTTCGTCGCTCGACACGGAGCGAGGATAGGATTGGCTGAGCCACGCGGAAAGAGTGATGTATGGTGCGCGCGTGGTGAGGGCCGGGACAGCGCGGGGTCGCGCATGACGGATGGCGCCGGGCCAAAGGTCGCGGACAGCGCCATCGCTCGGCTCATCGAGCGTGTGGGCACCGATGCGCCGCTCGGCGTGTTCGACTCGGGCCTCGGAGGTCTCACCGTCGTGCGCGCCATGCGCGAGCGGCTCCCGAACGAGGACATCATCTACCTCGGCGACAACGCGCGCGTGCCCTACGGGACCCGGTCCCCCGAGACGATCGTCCGCTACGCGCTGGGCTGCGCCCGAGAGCTCTCGAGCCGAGGCGTCAAGGCGATCATCGTCGCTTGCAACACCGTGAGCGCGGTCGCCCTCGACCGCCTCCGCGCCGAGCTGGACCTCCCCGTCACGGGCGTCATCATCCCAGGAGCCCGGGCCGCTACGCGCGCGTCGGGTGAGGCCCCGGTGGGCGTCCTCGGGACGCTGGGGACCATTTCGTCGGGCGCCTACACGCGTGCGGTCGCGTCGTTCTCGAGTCGAACCGAGGTCCTCGGGCAGGCGGCGCCGCTGCTCGTCGCGCTCGCCGAGGAGGGCTGGACCGAGGGCGAGGTGCCAAGGCTCGTCGTGCGAAAATACCTCGACTCGTTTTTTGGTCCCGAGGTGGTCGAGGGGTTCGGACTACCGCGCGCCTCGAAGGTCGGCTGCGTGGTGCTCGGGTGCACGCATTTTCCGCTATTTCGCGAGCTCATCGAGCGTGAGGTCCGCGAGATCGGCGGGCGCGGCATCCCGGTCGTGGACAGCGCCCGCGAGACGGCGAGCGACGTCGAAGCGTTCCTGAACGAGCGCGGCATGCGCTCACGACGCGACGAAGCCGGCCGCCTCGAGCTGCTCGTCACCGACAAGCCGAGGAGCTTCGAGGCCGTCGCGTCTCGGTTCCTCGGCGGTGCGGTCGGCGGCGTCGATCTCGTCGATCTGAAGCCCGAGTGAAGACGAATCTCGACGGGAATGCTCGGGCGACGCGCACGCCGCGGCCCGCGGAACCCTTCAGACGACGACGCCCACCGCCAGGGAGACGGTGGGCGTCCTCGATTTGCCCCGAGCATCGAGGAGGGCGGGGTACGTGAGCGCCGGACCGCAGCCGACAACGACCGCCCCGGCGCCCACGCTTGACGCGAATCACTCCTTGTCGAGCTTGCCGACGAGCCCCAGCGTGAAGGAGGCGCCCATGTACTTGAAGTGCGGGCGCACCTTCATGTCGACCTTGTACCAGCCGGCGTTTCCCGGGATGTCCTCGACCGTGATCTGCGCCTGACGGAGCGGGCGACGACCACGAACCGCGGGCGAGACGACGTCCTGATCGGCGACGTACTGACCGATCCACTTGTTGAGCTCGCGCTCGAGGTCGGCACGCTCCTTCCAGCTGCCGATCTGCTCGCGCTGCAGCACCTTGATGTAGTGCGCGAGGCGGCAGGTGATGAACAGGTAAGGCAGCTGCGTGCCGAGTCGGTAGTTCAGCTCCGCATCCCGACCCTCGGCGCTCTGGCCGAAGCTCTTGGCCTTCTGCGCGCTGTTCGCCGAGAAGAAGCACGCGTTGTCCGAGTCCTTGCGGAAGGTGAGCCCGATGAAGCCCTCCTCGCTCAGCTCGTACTCGCGACGCTCGGTGAGCAGGACCTCGGTCGGGACCTTGGTCTGGATCTCGCCCATCGCCTCGTACTGATGCAACGGCATGTCCTCCACGGTGCCGCCCGCTTGAGGCCCGATGATGTTCGGGCACCAACGGTACTGCGCGAAGCTGTCGGCGACGCGCGTGGCGAACGCGAAGGCCGAGTTGCCCCAGAGGTACTTCTGGTGCTGCCCGATGACGCTCTCCTCGTAGTTGAACGCCTTCACAGGCCGGGTGTTCTGGCCGTAGGGGAGGCGCAGGAGGAAGCGCGGCATCGTGAGCCCGACGTAGCGCGCGTCCTCGCTCTCGCGGAACGCCTGCCACTTCGTGTACTGCGGGCCCTCGAACGTCGCCTTCAGGTCCTTCATGTTGGCGAGGTCGGTGTAGCTGTCGAGCCCGAAGAACTGCGACCCGGCGGCCGTGATGAACGGCGCGTGCGACATCGCGGCGACCGCGGCGCAGTTCTGCAGGAGCGCGATGTCCTGCGGACCAGGGCCGAAGTCGTAGTTGCCGACGAGCATGCCGTAGGGCTTGCCGCCGAACTGGCCGTACTCCGCCGAGTACACGAGCTTGTAGAGGCCGCTCTTCGGGATCTCGGGGGCATCCTCGAAGTCCATGAGGAGATCGTCCTTCGAGACGTTGACCATCTCGACACGGATGTTCTCGCGGAAGTTCACGCGATCGATCACGAACTTGAGGCCGCGCCAAGCGCTCTCGAGCGCCTGAAACTGCGGGTTGTGGAGGATGACGTCGATCTGATTCGAGAGCTTCTGATCGATCTCGGCGATCATCGCGTCGACGAGCGCCTTGTCGACCTTCTCACCCTCGCGCTTCGGCTGAATGAGTTCGGCGATGAACGCCTGCACGCCGGCCTTCGCGATTTCGTAGCCCTCGTTCCCGGGGCCCATTTTCGCCTCATGAAGGATTTCGTCTAGGAGCGACTCGCCCTCGAGCGTCTGCGACGCGCCCTCGGTCTGGGACTGCTGCGACATGCTCACTCACCTTCCTTCTTGAGACCGAGCTCGTTGACGATGCGGTTGCGCGCCGCGGGGTCCCCGAGGATGTTCTGGATCTTGTTGCGGAACGCCTTCTCGTTGCCGAGCGGGCCCTTCAGCGCCGTGAGCGCCGCGCGCAGGTCGAGGAGCTTCTTCAGCTCCGGCACCTGATTCGCGATCGCCTCCGGCTCCATGTCCGAGAGCCGACGGAAGCGCAGGTTGACGTTGAGCTCCTCGCCCTCCTTCTCGCTCAGCTTGTCCGGCACCGCGAAGTTCAGGCTGAGCTTCTGCTCGGCCATCACCTTCGAGAAATTGTCCTTGTCGACGTTGATCGGCTTGCGGTCCTCGAGCGGTCGGGGATCGGGGCGCTGCGTGAAATCCCCCATCATCAACATTTTGAGGGGGAGCTCGACCTCTTCCTGAGCGTCTCCGGTGGCCGGCTTGTAGACAATGTTGACGCGCTCCTTAGGAGCGACTGAACCTTCCTTGCTCATCTCAGCTGCGTCTCCTTTCCCCTGGGACGTTAGCAATCCAAACGCGCTCCACAGTGGTGCCGTAGGGCTAGACCCAGACAGGGGGGGGACAGGAGCATACCGAAGTTCACGCGCCCCACGGAAAGCATTTTCGGTCGACGGATTCGCGTGCTCGCCGCCCCATGCGCGGAACGGCCAAGCGGCTCGCGTTAGGCTTTCTTCGGAGCGAGGCGCAGAGCGGTCGCCGCGTCGAGCTGGCAGAGCCGCTCGAAGGTCGCCTCCTCTGCGGCCTTCGCCTCGGCGGTGGGCGTGCCGACGCTGTTCAGGCCTCGGTATGCGGAGTAGAGCGCCGCGTAAACTTCGCCCGCGAGGCGCGGGTCCCAAAGCGCGAGTTCGTGTCGCCGAATGATTTCGGTCAGCCCTTCGAGCTGGCTCTTCGCGATGTCGAGCTGGCCTGCGCCCAGGCAGAGCTGCGCTAGCGCGAGGCGGCCGCGGAACCGCTCCGCGGGCGTGGGAGCCGCATCGCTCGCCGCCATCACGACCGAGAGCGCCTTGCCGAGGTCGCCCTTCATCGCGTGGTCCTTTGCCTCCTTCAACGGTTCGTCGAGCACGCTCGGGGCGGCGCCACCACCACCGCCATCGGCGGCGAGGAGCGGCTTCACCTCGTTCTCGATCCACATCTGCGTCTGAGCATCTGCGTAGGGCGTGCCGTCCGAGAACTTGAGCTGCGGGAGGCTCGGGACCTTCTTCAACATCAAGGCGACCTGGAGCAAGAGCTCCTCCTTTGCCTTGAGGAACAGCGCCCCGAGGGCGGACATGGCCGTGGCGACGTAGCGCTGCGGATCGAGCCAGAGAATGAAGTTGCCGCCCTGGGTGTCCGCCTCGTTCAAGAGGGTGAGCCAGTCGTTCGACGAGGCGAGCCCATCGAGACGGGTCTTGATGTGCGCACCGGGCGCCTCGACGAGCGTACGCCCCTCCATCACGGCCGGTACCTGCGTGACCTCGAGCCACATGCCGAAGCGGCTCAGCTTGTAGGCCATCGGGTTCTCGGGCTTCTCGCCGCGCAGGAGCTGCCCCATCTTCACGAGCAGGCGCGTCGTCGGTTGCACCGCGCCGCGCGCCTCCGCAGCCGTGACGAGGCTCGCCGCGGTCGCGCCGCCTCCCGATGGAGCCGCGGTCATCGGAGCTGCCGCGGGTGCCGGCGCCGCGGCAGGCGGGGGAACCGCGGCCGGCGCAGCCTCGGCGGCGGGCGCAGCCGCGGGTGCGGGCGCCGCGGGAGTAGGCGCCGCGGCAGGCGGGGGAGCGGCGGGCTTCGGTGCCTCCTTCGGCACCGAGCGCGCGAGCCCTCGAATCGCCTCCCGAAGCTTGCTCATTCCGGGGTAGTGATCCGCGAACTTGGTGCGACCGAGCTGGTCGAGCGCGAGGCTCTGTTCGTCGATGAGCTTGACGAGCGCCGCATCGCCCGCCTTCAGCTTGATCGCGGCCACCTGCTCGCCCGACTGGTCGCTCATCCACCCCACCATGCCGGCGCGCGCGCGCAGCCGGTTCAGCGGGGGGAACATCGTGTCCCAGTAGCGCTCCATCAACACCCGCACGAGCACGAGCCCATCGAGGACCTTCGTGAGGTCCCCTTCGCGCATCTTGGTGCAGGCGAGGTAGCAGCCGATTCGAAAGTCCTTCGACTTCTCGACGAGGATTTCCTCGCTCAGCGACGCGACGATGCCCCAGTTGCAGTTCTCCCCGGAGAGCGAGCTCAGCTTGTCGACCTCGAGCTTCACTTGCTCGAACTGCTCGTCGTAGCTGACATCCGCTCCAGCACCCCCGTTAATGGGCGCGAGCAGATCATCGATTCGGGCGAGGGACTCGTTCAGCAGCTCTTCGGACATCGCGCGGCAATGCTACCAAGAAGCGGACCCGTTGGGGCACGGGAGGCGGCGAGCGCCTCGCGACCCGCTCAAAGAGCCGCGAGGAACGCGGCGATCGTCGCATCGGGATCTGCGAGCACGGCGTCGAGGGCGGGCGCGAGCCTCGCGCGCACGGCCACCTCATCCACCTCGAGCGGAGCGAGGAGGTCGGTCATGTGGTCGCCCACGGGGAGCGACGACAAGAGCGCCTTCAGCGTCGCGACGTGCGGCGGGCCGAGGTGCACAATCGCCTCGCGCTGCGGCGTCCAGTAAGCGTTGAACACCGTCCGTTGCCACTTGCCGAGCCGCTGCATCACGTCGGTCCAGACCGCAATGCCGTAGAGATCCGTGGCCGCGAGCGGCAGGCGCAGGGCGAGGTTCGTCTGAGGACGCTCCTGGCCTCGGAAATACTCGACCGACGCGTGGATCATCTGCATGGCCGCGAAGCGCGCCGCGACCGTCCCAAAGGTCGCCTCCCAGAGCGCTCGCATGGTGTGCTGCTGCGTGAACGCCTGGTACTGGGCCTGGATCGCCCCCGCGGCCTCAAGGGAAATCACAGGGAGGGCGTGCACGCGCGCGAGGAACGCCTCGACAGGAAGGCCTCGTCCGTTCTGGACGAGTTCGTACGCGGCTTGAAGGAATGGCCATACGACGAGCGGGAGCGCCGGCCCGGCCGCGAGCAGGTGCTCGTAGTCATACGCGGTCGCCACGGTCATCGGGTAGTGACGTCCCGCGCTGTCGCCGCTCGCCGCCCACACGCCTACGAGGCCGCGCTCGGGCTCGGCCCCACCCTCGCCGTCCTCACCGCGGTAGATGAAGAGCCCTGCCGAGCCTTGGTACGCAGGCAAGAAGCCCTGCTCGAGCGACTGCCGGACGAGGTTCAGCGCGCCCTGCATCCAACGATCGTAGCCCGCTTGCTCTGCGCCAGAGGCGTTTGAGCGGACGAAATCGCCCGTCGCAGGGAGCTTGCCGTAGCAGACGATCGACGGCGGCTGCGGGGTGCGGCGACGCCAGAGAGCCATGTTGAGACTCTTTACCCGGGCGCGTGCCCGAGAACAACGACCGTTCCTTCAGCCCCCGAAGTTGTCGCCGATCGACTGCGGGCAGTTCGAGTTCCGGAAGAAGTTTACCGGGAACGGATGGTTCTTGCGCTGCGGGCGGATCTTCATCTGGACGATGACCGGCGGCGCCGACATCTCCCACTCGACGCGGAAGACCTTGTCGTCGTCCTTTTCGGCCGTGTGTCGCCCCGCCTCGAGGAGTCGGAAGAATCCCCACGGGCCGTCGCGACGAAGCTCCTCGTCGAGGCCACCCGCGCCGCGAATGCGGATCGACGCTCCGGTTGGGCCGGCCGGCCCAGGCCACTCGAAGCCCTTCCAGAACTCCTTCTCGTTCTTGTAGACCCGCTGCACGCCGTCGAGCTCGAACACGATCTCGCTCACGATCGGGCTCACCGTCGTCAGGCTAACGTTGAACGAGAGCTTCGGGTCGGCGTTGCCGTGGAAGAGCGCGTCGCTGATCTCATCCGAGCGCTCGAGGCAGTTGTAGAGGTTCGTGTTGAACGGCGTGTAGCGCCGCGCCGGCTGCGAGCCTTGAAGATGAGTCGCAGGCACGAAGCGATGGCCGACCTTCATGTGAAAGTCCTTCAGATAGGTCTCGTAGAACCCCCAGAGGATGCCGTCCTTGGGCTTGTAGAACGCCACGAAGTCCTCGTACGAAGCGTCACGCCGCGACGAGCTGTTGAACGGGTAGCGCCCCTGAATGGTGTCCTTGTACGGCGGCCAAACCGTGACCTCCCACAAGCCGCTCGCGGCTCCACCCGCGCTCTTCAACATCGCCTTGTAGGACTGACGGAGCGGATTGAGCAGCAGGTCGCGCATCAGGCGCTGGCCAGTCGCATCGAGCGAGAGCAGGCGCTTCTCGGCTTCCGCCACCGCCTTCTCGAATAGCTGCGTGGCCTTCTTAGTGTCGCCATTCGGCGGGCCCTCCTCGAGCACCTGCATCTCTGCTGCGAGCTGCTCGAGGTCCCCGATGTAGCCCCCGAGACCGCTCGGCGGCGGAGGTTCGCCCTCCTTTGGCGGGTTTGGGAAGCCGAACTCGACCATCTTCTCGAACGCCTTCGGGATGGGATCGACCTGAGCAGCTGCGCCGCCTGGTCCCCCGCCGGTGAGGAGCTGGCTCACCCCCGGCGTCCGAAACTTCGCGTCAATCTTGCGACGTGCGCGCTGCCTGAGCTGGTCGATGACCCCACCCTTCGACTCGTCGACCTTGGCGTCAGCCTGCTCGTTCGCGACCTTGTCGAACTGGGTGTTGTCACGCAGCGCCTTGAGGAGACGCGAGTATGGCCAGTCCGCCGTCGCGAGGACCTTGAACTCGTCGATCGCCTCGACGTTGTTTTGCGGGACCTTGACGTCGATGTCGCGGAAGAAGTCGGTCCACTCGGTGACGTACTGGTTGTCGTAGTCCTGCCGCACCCGGTCGAGCGCCTTCTTGATGCGGTCCGGCTGACGCTTCTCCTCCTCGGTGAGCGGAACGACCCACTGCTCGCGCTCGAGGATCTTGAAGCCATCGTTGAGCCCCGCGATCACCGCCTCGTGTCCGGCGAACGTGTACTGTCCGCGGACCTCCTGATACTTGCCATCGCGCTTCTTCTTGCGGCTCGAGAGCACGGTGAGGGCCTGCTCGCGATCGGCGAACATCGAGTTCAGCGTCAAGGGCGGATACTTGAGGTTCTCGAGGGTGTCGGGCCCCTTCGGATCGATGCGCTCGCCCGCGAGCGCGTCGACGAATTGCTTGTAGTACCGATCGGCCTCACCGACCCGGGTCAGCGCGTCGCGTGCGAAGGCGACGACCTGCGGGTTCAGCTCCTCGCCTTGGACGGGCGAGCCGTTGATCGAGCGCTTCCGCAAGCTGACGTAGTAGCTGACGTGACCGACGATCTTGTCTCGAAGGTCCGCCTCGCTGACGGAGCCCGCTTGCTCGCGGAGGGCGATGGCCCACTCGCGGGTGAGACGCGCGACCTGCCAACGCTCGAGGTCGCTAAGCTTCGTCCAGTAGAGCGTCTCCGTGCCGAGGAGGAGGTATGTCTTCAGGGCCTCGTACTCCTCGAGGTAGTTTGTGCCGCTTGCTCGCTTCAGCTGCCCCTCAAGCTGCCCCTTGACCGGGGCGATGAAGCCGTCGCGCAGCGCGGCGATGTATTGCGCGACCGCAGGCTCGAAGAGCTTCTCGCCCTGGTACATGCCCCAGCGCATCGAGACGGGAGCCCCTTCTGAGTTCCACTGATCGAGCTTCTCGAGGTGCGCTCTCAGAGCGTCGAGCTGCTCGATCTTCGGGAGCACATCGCCCTCGGTCCAATCGAGCGCTGCCGACTCCCGGCTGATGCGCGCGGTGTCCTCGACGAGAGCGCGGTTGTCGACGAAGGACGAGATCGCGGGAAACAGGAGGGCGCTCGCGAAGAGCATCGCTGCAGCCGCCATCGCGAAACGCTTCAGGCGCGCGCGACGCACCTCCTCCTCGGTGAGCGCCGCGATGTCGCGGTCGGGGAAGACGACCCGCTCGAAGACATCCTTCAGGAAGAAGCTCTTCGCCTCGGTCGCGGCCGCAGGGGCCTCCCTCTCGACGGCGCGGAGTCCGAAGGCCCGCCCCATCGCGCCCACGACGCGGTCGAGGGGCTTGCCTTCCTGAGTGCCGCTCGTGAAGTAGAAGCCCCGGAGGATCGGGGTCTTGGGGATCTTGGCTTTCTTGTCGGTCGGCGCCGCCGCGGTCGGTCGGAACGCCGTATCCATGAACTGGCTAAGGTTGTGCTTGATAGCCGCAAACTCGAGCGGGAACTGATAGACCCGCTCCTTCTCCGCGCGTGAACCACGTCCAATGCCGATGCGGCGGAGGGTTCGCTGATGCAGGCTCGTCACCAGCAAGTCGAACTCGGCGTCGAACAGCTTACCGACCTTCGACTTATCGGCCTTGAGGTCGAGCGTCGCGCCCCACAGCTGCCCTCGCTCGCTGCGCTTCAGATCGCCGAAGAACTCGCTGAAGCCAGCGATGAGATCGCACTTGGTGAAGAGCACGTAGACGGGCAGCACCATGTGAAGGCGCTCCTGCATCTCGTCGATCCGGTCGCGGACGCGCTCGGCCGTGGTCTGGAGCTCGGCCTCGGTGGCGTCGAGAAGCTCGCTCACGCTCACCGCCACGATGACGCCGTTCAGCGGCTTCTGCGTGCGGTACTGCCGCAGCATGTCGAGGAAGGCGACCCACTCGTCGCGGTCCTCGCTCTGCGTCGTGTAGCGCCCCGCCGTGTCGAGCAGGATGGCCTCGTTGGTGAACCACCAATCGCAGTTGCGCGTGCCGCCGACGCCGCGAACCGCCGCGTTGTCCGGGTCGAGGTACGGGAACGAGAGCCCCGAGTAGCGAAGCGCGGTCGTCTTTCCTGCGCCTGGCGGGCCGACGATCGCATACCAGGGCAGCGAGTAGAGCGCGTCGCCTGACTCACCGAGGCTGCTGCGCTTGAGCGACGTGATGCCCTCGAGCATTCGCCGCTGGAGCTCCTGCACCTCGGCGCGATTTTCGGGCTTCGCGGCGAGCACCTGCTCCTGCGCCTGTTGCGCGATCGCCTTCTCGAGCGCGCGCGCCGCGCGACGCGACCGCACCCGGCGGTAGAGGACGATGCCGACCAACGCGAGGACGACGACGGCCGTGATCGTCACCGCGAGCCAGGTCGGGAAGATCTCCGGTTCAGGCGTGCCAGGCAGCGGAGCCAGCACGAACCAGAGGCCCCACACGAGGAGCAGGAACAGCGCGCTCAGGATCCAGAGCCACATATTCCGCATTGTGCGGTAGGACAATGTAGGCGGCCAAATTGAGGACGCGCGTTGGTGCGCGGCGACGACCTGCGTCACGGTCCCCCGGGCCTGATGGCGCGAGCCCGCGGGCCCTCCTACGGCACGCGCGAAGCCGGCTCGGCTCAGGTCACGACGACCCTAGAACGGCGATGAGGCGCCCACCTTCCCTCTCGGAAAGACGAGCGCCCCGGAGGCGCGCGGTCGGGCGTCGCTCAGCCCTGAATGAGCTTGCGGATCGCGTCGGACACGTCGGTCGCCTGAGAGCCAATGACGAGCCTCAGGATCAAGACGACGAGCAGCGCGAAGACGAAGAACCCCAGCGCCATCGCGAGGATCGGAAGCTCACGGCGAACGGCACCGCCGCCCCCGTCGCGTCGCTCGGCGTTCGGCGCGAGCAGATCACCGCCGCCCACGCTGAGCGCGACGTGGTTGCCGACGCCTTCGAGGACCGCCGCGAGCCCCTCTTGCTGTCCGAGCCGGAATTTTCCTTGGAAGCCGAGCGCGAGGCAGACGAAGAAAATCTGCGTCACGTGATCGCGACCGCGCTGCGAGTACAGCATGTCGAGGCGCTCGAAGAACCCGTCACCAGCCGTGTTCTCCTGAAAGAACTGGAGCTGGAGCGGGTTGTTCAGCCACTGCGTCCGACCCGGCCAGGTCGAGTGGTAGATGACCTCGTCGGCGAACGCGGCGAGCGCGTACTTGACCTCAATCATGTCTTGCTCGGGGATCCCAGCCTCGCGTCCGTTCGCCATCATCGTATCGAAGAGGCCGAGGACGCGCCGCTGGAGGATGTCCGGCCCCGGCAGATCCTGAGAGTTGCGGAGCTGCAGGATCAGGGACAGGACGTCCGAGCAGACCCAGTACATCGGTTGCGCCAGCGTGCTCATGGAAGCGACCGCATCGTGCCAGACCTCGCGCGCGACTTCCAAGAATCGCGGGGACGGAGGGGCTCGTAGCCGCGGGCGACGCTCGGCGACCGGCTGCGCCGAAGCTCAGCCCTTCTTCACGCCGATCAAGCGGATGTTGACCTTCTGCGGATCGATCGGCTGGTACATCGCCACGGTGTTCGAGTTCAAGACGTCGTTCCAGTAGTCCCCGGACATCTCGACCCGCAGATAAATCAGGCCCGGCTTGACGGGAATCGCGCCTGGCGGTCGGTACTCGACCTCGCAGCGAACGCCGGGGATCGCAGCGTTCAGGATATTGCCGATCTGGCCCCACGACGCGACCTTGAGGAGCTTCGGGAGCCGCTCGCGCAGCGTCGCCTCGTCCGACCCCGAGCACTCGAGGTAGAAGTCGTGCTTGCGCGGGACGGTCGGGTCCTCGAACTTGCCGAGGTACATGCCGTCCGGGCGCTTCTCGAGCGGCAGAATGATGTAGTTCTCGAGCACGGAGCGACGCACCATGTCGATCGCGCGCGCGAACAGCGGCTCGAGCGACTCGGTGAGGTCGAGGTAGTTGAACTTCGGCAGATCCGTCGGATCGCCGTCGGGCGAGAACGTGCACAGCTCGCCGATGATCGAGGCGAGCAACAGGTACAGTTCCTCCGGGTGAACGTCGCCGTGATCGACGAGGTGCGACGTCACCGGGATGTACGAGTTCATGGTGTGCAGCATCCAGAACTTCACCGTGTCGGACGCTTGAAAGTCGACCGACGCCGCGGTTCGCATGCGCCGGCTCTCAGCGAGCTGCTTCTGCTTGCCGACCATCGCCGAGAGGAGCTGGCGGAGGTTCGACATGATCCACTTCGAGGCCCCGATGCGGAGGAGCGACGGGACGAAGCTCTCCTTCAGCACGATGGCGCCGGAGCGGTCACGCACGAGCTGCGCGATGCGAATGGTCTGGTACGCGTCTCGCGGCTCGGTGCCGAAGAGCACGCGGAGGTTGCCGCGCGCCCAGGTCACCGACTGCTCGTTCCTCCCGGTGTTGAGATCCGGAACGGTGGCTTGCTGCGCCACGTAACGCACCGCCGGCCCTGCCTTCGCCGCGTCCATCGCGGTGTTCGCCTGAGCCTCGCGCACCTGCGGAACGGCGAGGAACACGTCGAGCGTCTCGATCGCGGCGGGGAAGTTGCCCTCGATGGCGCGCGCCTCGGCGGTGTCCTCCCCCTGATCGCCGATGAGGAACGGCGTCCCGTCGGGGTAGAAGCCGTGACACTTCACCAGCTTGATGAGGCCCGAGGAGAGCGAGCGCTCGTCGAAGACCACATCGGTGATGCCCCAGTCGTAGCGCGCGAGCGCGTGCACCCGAGATTGCAGGAGCGACTCGTGGTACTGGTCGCTCTGCTGAAGATGCTGGGGGGTCATGAAGAGACCCTCCGTCCAGATCAACTTCCGCGGGTGAATCATACAGAGGGACGAGTTCTAGCAGACTCGCCGGCGATGCAGAAGGCTTCCCACATCGCCGCGCCCCGGTGCCAGAGGGGGTCTCGCCTCCGTCGCGCTCACTTGGGCTGAGGAGTCGAGAAGTTCTGCTGCGAGGCCCGCTCGGCCGACGCCTTCGGCAAGTTGAGCCTGCGGAACTTCGTCGCGTTCGGGAACATCGCGGGCTCGAACTCGCTGCCGTTGTCGAGCTTTCGCCCGCGGATGAAGAACGACGTCTCTGGGAAGGCCTGAGGCACTGGCTTCTCCTTGCCCTTGGGCCCCTTCCCCTCTGCGGCCGCCTGCGCGGCGCACGCCTCGGGCGTGTCGGGCATCGGCGGGAACTCGTAGAAGGTCTTGTAGGACTGCCCGACCGGCGTGTGGAAGAACGCGACGCCCGCGAGGATCGTCGCCTCGGGGATTCGCTCGAACTTCACCTCGAAGATGTCGTTCGGGAAGATCTCGAACTCATCAACCTTGAGCATCTGGTCGCCGAGCGTCTCCTTGTCCTTCAGCAAGAGGTCGTCGTACCGCGCGTTCAAGATCTTGGTGTCGGTGGTGAGCTGGTAAAGGCGCACCGCGACGGGCCTCGCCTGCTCGGCCTCGTTCGGGTTGATGAGCTCGTCCGCATAGATCGACAGCGTCACCGTCTGGATCTTGCAGGGGTCGGGCTTCTGCGCCGGCATCGGAGGCGTACACGCGCCGAGCGAAGGCACGAGCATCGCCCACGCCGCGCCGAGCCCCGTGACCGAGAGAAAGTCCCTCCGAGACGTACCTCCGCTACCCTTCATGGCGCGTAGAGGCTCGCTTCATTCGGCCGCGGCGGCCAACAAACGGACGGCATTCGCTCCCTCACTCGGCGACGGCGCCGCCGGGCTTCCCCGACGACGCCGCCACGGTGAGGACACCTCGCGTCAGGCTTCGACGTAGGTGAACTGCGTCGTGAACGTCGAGCTGTCATCGACGTCGATCGCGAGGGTCGCCGGCACGTTGCCCGCGGCCATCTCGCCGAGGATCGCGCTCGAGAGGAGCGGGATCAGCGTCGAGCGCAGGATGTGGTCGATGTTGCGCGCGCCGGTGTCGACCTCGGTGCAGCGGTCCGCGATGAGCTGCACCACCTTCTCAGTGTAGCTCGCCTGGATGTTCTGGTTCGACGACAGCCGTCCCATCAGCTTGTTGAGCTTGAGGCGCGTGATGTTCTTCATCGCCTCAGGCGCGATGGGCAGGTACGGGATCACCGTCATGCGCGCGAGGAGCGCCGGCTTGAAGTGCGCGGACAGGCTGGGCTTGATGGCCTCGATGAGCTCCGGCATGTTCATCGCCTCGCCGTCCTCCCATGACGCCACCGTCATGTTGGTGATCTTGTCGGTCGCGAGGTTGCTCGTCATGATGACGACCGTGTTCTTGAAGTCGACGAGGCGCCCCTCGCCGTCCGAGAGCATGCCCTTGTCGAACACCTGGTAGAACAAGTTCATCACGTCCGGATCGGCCTTCTCGCACTCGTCGAGGAGCACGACCGTGTACGGGCGATGCCGCACCGCCTCGGTCAGCATGCCGCCCTCGCCGAAGCCGACGTAGCCCGGAGGCGAGCCGATGAGGCGCGAGACGGTGTGCTTCTCCTGGAACTCGCTCATGTTGATGGTGACCATCATGCGCTCGCCGCCGAACATGAGGTCTGCGATGCCGAGCGCGGTCTCGGTCTTGCCTACGCCCGAAGGGCCGACGAGCAAGAACACGCCGAGCGGCTGCTCGGGCGCCTTGAGGCCGGCGCGAGCGGAGCGGAGCTCCTTCGCGATCGCGGTGATGCCGTAGTCCTGGCCCTTGATGCGCTCGATGAGCGTCTGCTCCATCGTGACGAGGGCGGCGACGTCGTCGGCGACCATCTTGCCGACCGGCACGCCGGTCCATGCGCTCACGACCGCGGCGATCATCGCGTCGTCGACGTCCGGGCGGATAAGCGGCACCTCGCCTTGCGCGGCCTTCATCTCGCGGATGGCCTCGCGAACGGCCTCGCGGAGGCGCGCGCGGTCCTCGTCGTTCTCGGCCTTGTTCATCGCCTCGCGCGCGTCGATGACCTTCTTCACGCAGGCCATCTCCGTGTCGTACTCGGCGCGGAGCTTCGTCAGGTTCTCGTTCGCGGCCGCGATCTGAACCGCTAGCTCCTCGAGGCGCGAGCGGTCCACCTCGATGCCGGCCTTGTCGTCGCGCTGCAGCGCGCCGAGCTCACGCTCAAGATTGTGGATGAGTACCTCGCAGTCCTCAACCGCAGCCGGCTTCTGCTGGAGGGCCACGCGCACGCGCGCCGCACAGGTGTCGAGCAAGTCGACGGCCTTGTCGGGCAGCTGACGGCCCGTGATGTAACGCGCCGAGAGGCGAACCGCGCTCTCGATCGCCTCGTCTTGAATGATGACGCCATGGGAGGCCTCGAAGCGCTCGCGGAGCCCACGGAGCATCGTCACGCAGGTCTTCTCGTCGGGCTCCTCGACCCGCACGGGCTGGAAGCGCCGCTCGAGCGCGGGATCCTTCTCGATGTACTTCTTGTACTCGCTGTACGTGGTCGCGGCGATCGTGCGGAGCTCGCCGCGCGCGAGGGCCGGCTTGAGAAGGTTCGCGGCATCGGCGCCCCCGCCGCCACCACCGCCGATGAGGAGGTGCGCCTCGTCGATGAAGATGATGATCGGCTTCGACGAAGCCTTCACCTCGTCGATCACGCCCTTCAGGCGTTTCTCGAACTCACCCTTTACGCTCGCGCCGGCTTGCAGCAAGCCGAGATCGAGCCCGAGGATCTCGACGCCCTTCAGGATCTGCGGCACGTCGTCGTTCACGATCTTGAGCGCGAGCCCCTCGATGAGGGCCGTCTTGCCGACGCCCGCCTCGCCGATCACGATCGGCGAGTTCTTGCGACGACGCGCGAGAATGTCGATCATGTTGCGGATCTCGCGCTCGCGCCCGAAGACCGGGTCGATCTCGCCAGAGCGCGCCTTGCCCGTGAAGTCGACGCAGAAACGGGCGAGCGCGCTGTCGGCGTCGAGCGAGCTCCCCTTCGGCAGCTTCCCCGGCTCGGCCGCGGCGGGGCCTGCGAGGGGCGCGGCGTCCGCGTCTTCCTTCGAGCCGGCGCAGATCTTTTGGAAGTTCTTCTTGAGCTCGTCCTTTGGAATTCCGCTCAGCTGCATCGAGATGCCGCTGGTCGAGTACTTGCTGCCCGCCTCGACGAGCCGGAGGAAGAGCATCCCGCTCCGGACCTTGCCGTAGCCGTACTCCATCGCGCCCACGGTGAAGGCGTCCTGCATCCAGTCGAGCAGGTGCGGCGAGAAGTTCGGCTTACCCGAGTTCCCCGCGCGAAGCCCGTCGATGGTGCGCTGGAGCGTCGTCTTGAGACCCGCCGGGTCGAGATCGTAGTGCATCGCGAGGAATGCGACGTCGGAGTCCGGGTTGTCGAGGAGCGCGTTGACGACGTGTTCGACCGTCACCTCGTACTGACGAGCGCCGGCGCACTGAACCACCGCGGACTCCATGGCGGCGGTGCAGGTGCGGGTGAGACGCTTGATGATGGATTTTGGTTCAACGAGCATCGCGTGTTCCTCCTACGAAGGCGCGGCCCTTCGCCACGCACGGAGCGCGAGACGCTACCCCGCGTAGGGGTGGATTTGAACCGTCTTGTGTCCGCGACCGTCAACCGTTGTCGGACTCGGCTTCCGTCACCGCGGCGCGCTTCCGGCGCTTCTTCGGGAGCTCGAGCCGAGCTCCCCCATCGTCAGGGCTCGCGGCCTGGCTCGCGGCGGCGCGCTGCTTGCGCTCGAGGATACTGCGCTTAACCTGGAGACGAAGGAGCGTGCCCTCGCGGAGGGTGTCCTCGGCGTCGATGCCGTTGTCGCGCGCCAGGTCGTCGAGATCGATCGCAAATTGTTTCGCGATCGCGATGAGCGACTCGCCCGCGCCGACTCGGTACATCACGGTCTCGCGGTCGGTTCGACGGGGCCGGAACTCGTCGGCGACCCCATCGAGGGCCACGTCGGCCCGCGGAGCCTCGTCGACTTGACCACGCAGCACAGATCGGAGGCTGCGTCGCTTCGGCTTCGGCAGGAGCGACAGACGGTTCTCTTCGTCGTTCCACGTGTCGAACTTGTCCCGCCCCTTGTCGCCTCCACCGAGCCCTACGAGATCGCCTGGGGCGAGCACGTCGGCGTCCGTGATGCGCTCACCCTCGTCGAGCATCGCCGGGAGCGCGGCGCGCGCACGCGACAGCGTATCGGCCGGGATGTAGAGGGTCTGCTCACGGCCTGGCGGCACGAACTTCCCGAGCAGGTGCGGGTTGAAGTTCCGCATCGCGGTGAGCCCGATCCCTGCCGCGCGCGCGACGACGTCGAGCGAGACGCCGCCCGGCACCGAGAGCTCGGCGACATGGAGCGGCTTGTAGGGCTCGACGTCCCCGAATCCGTAGAGCTCGAGGTTGTCGGCGACGAGCGCCGCCGCCACGATCTTCGGCACGTAGTTCGCCGTCTCGATCGGGATCGCCTGCTGCCGCGAGAGCTCGTTGAAGTCGGTCGTTCCCGTACGATCGATCGCGTCGAGCAGCTGCTCGTACCCCATGTTGTAGGCCGCGAGCGCGAGGTCCCACGAGCCAAAGCGCTGGTGCAGATCCTTCAGGTGGTGAGCGGCCGCGCGCGTCGCGCGCACCGGATCACGCCGCAGGTCCTGGTACTTGTCGACCTCGAGGCCGTAGACGCTGCCCGTGCTGCGCATGAACTGCCAGAGGCCGACGGCGCCCGCCGGAGACTTCGCCCGGGGATCGAAGCCGCTCTCGATCATGGCGACCCAGATGAGGTCCTCGGGCAGCTGACGCTCGCGCAGTGTCTCGAGCACGGCCTCCTGATAGCGACCGCTGCGCTTGAGCCACGTCTCGAACATGTCGCGTCCCGGGTTGGTCCGCGTGAGGAACCGGACGTATTTCAGCGCGCGGCGCGAGATCGCGACCCGGAAGTCCGGCAACTGGAGCCGGGACAGGGCCTCGCGCCCCGCCTCGTCGAGCTCGTCGTCATCCTCGTCCGAGCGGCGGCTTCGCGAGGTCCCTATGTCGTCCTTGTCCGCGTCGGCGAACCTATCGGCGCGGAAGTCGTCGGCGCGCGCGTCCTCGAGCTTGCAGGTCGGGCCGTCAACTTCGCGCAACCTCGCGAGCTCGGGGGCCTCGTCCCCATCGGCCCCGCCTCGCACCGAGCGCGTCGCCTTCCGCGATGCGACGGCGGTCGCGGTCGCCCCGTAGCCGCCGTGCGCGTGCGGCTGTGGGGGCTGGACTTTTCGCAACCCTGGACCGGAGGCCGTGTGGGGAGTGCGCCCCGGCGCGTCCACGGCAGCCCTCACGCGATCGAATGCCGCCTCGGGCGCAGCCATGCCCAGGCCGTAGCCGAACGCGAGAGCCGAGATCATCGGTGGGATCTTGCTGAGCCAGTCCATACGTCTTCCTCGCTCGCCGGCCGGACGTCGCACTCATGGTGCCACTGTCCGACTCTGTACGAAAAGGTGACACTATGTACGCTATTGGCCAAGAAAACGCTCCCGCGGGGTCTCGAGGGAGTTTGCGCCTAGGTGCGCGGTTCTCTGTTACGCTGCCCGCGCCATGTCGCTCGGCCTGACCGCGGTGGTGCTCGACGCGCAGAGCAACCAGAGCTTCGAGCGCTCGTTCGAGCGTTTCCCGGTGCGCATCGGACGTAACCAGCTCGCGGAGCTCCAGGTCGATCGGCCGTACGTCTCGCAGTTCCACGTCGCGCTCGAGGTCGCCAACGGCCGCATCCTGGTCAAGGATCTCGGCTCGACGAACGGCACGCTCCACAACGGGCAGAAAATCGCGCGCGACCACGCGTTCGACGTCACGGCGCAACCCGAAATCAAGATCGGCCCGCTCGTGGTGCGCCTGCGCCTGCAAGAGGTCGCACAGGCGCAGGTCGCCGCCCCTCACCGCCAGGCGTCGGTGCTCGACCTGGGGACGCCCGCAGGGGCTGGCCTCCTCGAGGAGCGTCGACAGCCGCTCGCGCCCGGCCAGGAGGATCCGTTCCTGCGCCAGCTCGTACCGTACATCGAGGCGTACCGGGCCTCGTGGGCGAACGTGTACCGGCTGCTCTACGAGCACCTCCCGCGGCTTCAGCCGGAGGTCCGGACGCGCTACCTTCGTCGCATCCTGACCGAGCATCCAGGGGTCGCGCAGGAGCACGACTTTCAGCGGGTCTCGCAGTACTTCGGGGTCCCCGCGCACGAGCACGGCGAGCTCACGGTGCCAATGGCGGCGACGGCGGCGCTCCACGAGCTCGCGACGCAGCTCGCACCGGGCGCCGTGCCGCTCGAGTCGCCCGACCAAATGCTCGCGTTCGCGCGGCGGCTCCGCGACACGATGGGGGTCTTTCTCCGCTGCTTCGTGAGCTTGCGTGACGGCTACCAGGAGTTCGAGGCCGAGGTGCTGCGGCGCGATCGGATGGAGCAGCAGGGCAATGGCGTCGGCGCCGCGACGAACCACGACGCGCTCGGCCAGATCTTGTTCGCGGAGGGCACGAGCAGCGAGCAGAACTGCCACCAACTGAACGAGATCTTCATCGAGGTGATGACGCACCAGGTGGCGCTGATGAACGGCGTCATGGAAGGCGTGAAGCAGCTCCTCGGCACGCTGTCGCCGCAGGCGATCGAGCAGCGCTACGAGCGCAAGGGCAAGAAGGGCGGCCTCTTCTCGAACCGGTACGAGGGTCTCTGGCAGGAGTACCAGACCGCTCACTCCGACTATCAGGGGGAGGACAAGGAGACCTTCCTGATAATTTTTGGCCCACAATTCTCGCGTGCGTACGCTGCGACCACGGGCGAGGCCTACTCGGCCACGGGCGAACCTACCGGCACTCACGCCGGGAGGCTCCCCGGCGCCCAGCCCCATCGTCGCTAACGCAGGTTCCTAGCCCCGGAGGTCCGGGTCGAGGCGTCGGGCGAGAGCGACCATCGAGCCCGAACCATGCGGTTGAAAGCGATCCTAGGTGCCACCGTGGTGGCGAGCGTACTCCTCGTCTCCTTCGACGTGGGCACGGCTCACGCGCAGATCCCTCCGTTCGTCGCCCGCGACAACAACTGGGACGTCGTCTCGAACGTGACCCTCGGCATCGGCGTCGGAACGGTCGCGCTGATGCCACGGGTCTACTACTCGAGCCCGGACGCGACCGTCGGCTGGAAGGCGCGCTATCACATCTCGTCGCTCGCGCCGGCGATGACGCTCACCGGCCTGACGCTGCTGGTCGACGGCCCGATCCGGAACGCGATGCAAGCACCGAAGCAGGGGTGCTCAGTAGAGGATACGACGGCTCAGCTGCCGGACTCGGGCTGCGAGTCCTTCGGCGGGCCCTCGACGCACGCCTTCGCGTCCTGGAGCGCGACGGGTGCGGGCATCGGGACGTTCCTCGTCGACACCATCAAGTACTCGAACGGGCACTTCAACATCCCGTCGTTCGTCGGCAACGTCGGCGTGCCAGTCGCGGCGTCGTTCATGACGTCGATCGCGCGCAGCGCCGACGGGAGCGGCCTTGGCCCGGAGGACACGAAGCAGGTGCTTCAGGGCGCGCTGCCGGGCTTCGCCATCGGCGCCCTCATCGGCGTTGGCTACGCGATGTTGCAGGAGCCCGATTGCGGCTACGGCAACTACCTCGTGTGTTGGTGACGCGCGCGGTCTCCGCGCACGATGCGTGAAGCCCCGGGGCCCCTCGCCCCCGGGGCTTCGTCGTTTTCACCCCTGAGCGACGCGTCCCTCAATCCTGACCGACGACGCGCTCCCAGAGCGACTCGTTCGTCGCGAAGAGCGCATCGCGATCGACGCGTAGCATCCGAGAAAACTCGACCGTTCGAAGGACTCGATCCGAGTCGCGCTCGGGCTCGTTCGGGTACGGGATGATGCGAACCTTCACCTGCTCGAGGAGCTGAACGCCCTCGGCGTGGTAGCTCACGTCAGTTGTCATTCGGTACTCGGCATAGAGTCCGCGCTCGGTCCGCGACGGGACACGCAACACGCGCTCGACGTCGGCGGTCGCCGCGTGCAGCAAGCGGCCTCGCCGCGCGAGGTAGAAGTCCGCGATGCGACGGCAGTTGGTGATGTCGGGGCAGCGCTTGTACTCCGCGACGACGAGGACCTCGTTGCCCATCCGGACCGGCTCGACCTTCGCCTCGAGCGGTCCGCGGAAGCTCCCTACGCCGTACACCTCGGCCCGATCGTCGAGCGCGCGCACCAGCGCGATCGGCCCACCGATGTCGCCGTTCTGGAAGGTCACGGCGTTAAGGCGCAGCGCCGTGAGCCCCTTCGGCCCGGAGCGGGTGTCGATCTCGTTCGGATCGATGAGCCTCGGCCAGCCGCGCTTCGAGACACCGTAGCGAAGCGTCTCGTTCGCGAAGACATGGTAGCCGGTGCAGTCGGTCGCGGTCGGCGCCAGCCCATCGCTCGTCGTGTACGTCGGGACGAGGATCTGGAGCCATTGCTCGGCGTCGAGGTTGCGTACGAGGACGCGATCATCGCCGGGCTTGCGGGGCGGAGGAGTGAGCGGCGTCGTGCAGACCGAGACGGGCAGGATCTTGCGGGCCGGCACCTCGGGGGTGAGGTTGTTCTGTTCGACGCAAGCCGTGAGGCCTAGCGCGAGCGGCAGGGCGAGCCGGAGGACCATGGCTCGCGGAGTGTCGCACGGTCACCGCTCGAGCCCGAAATTCCCTGCCAAAGGAGCCCGCTTCGCGCTCTGGCGGGTTCTCTGGTAACGTACCTGGCGATGTCTGGTGCGTCGCTCTTCGGCAGGCTCGAGCGCAACGCCGACCCAAACTCGGCAGGCCGCTCGGTGTATCGAGGCGAGGACCTCGAGACGGTAGTGCTCGAACACCTCGGACGCCTGCTCAACACCCGGGCCGGGAGCGCGCCGACCGCCCCGGACTACGGCGTCGTCGAGCTCTCCGAGCTCATCCATGACTTCCCGGACGCCGCAGCCGTGATGCAGCGAGCGATCAAGACATCGATCGCGAAGTACGAGCCCCGGCTGAAGAACGTCCAGGTGCGCCCAGTCGAGGGTGAGGAGCAGCGCGAGGCGATGACCTTTCTGTTCGAGGTGACCGGCCAAGTGGTGTACCCGAACGGGGAGCGCCACTCGATTCGCCTGACCACGAGCGTCGACTCGTCGAGCAACGTCCAGATCACGTGACCCAAGGCGCCCGTTGCGGGTAGATTTCGGCTCCGGTGTTCAACAAGTACTACCAGGACGAGCTCAGCTACCTGCGCGAGCTGGGTACGGAGTTCGCCTCGGCTTACCCCGCGATCGCGCCGATGCTCGCCGAAGCGGGAGGCGACCCCGACGTCGAGCGCCTCCTCGAGGGCGTGGCCTTCCTGACGGGCAAGCTCCGCCAGAAGATCGATGACGAGCTCCCCGAGGTCGTCCACTCCCTCGCGCAGCTTTTGTTCCCGCACTTCCTGCGGCAACTCCCGTCCACCAGCATCATCCAGTTCACCCCGCTCCCGAACGTGGTTCGCGAGCGCGTGGTGGTTGGACGAGGTGCCGAAGTCGGGTCCGTCGCGATCGAGGGCGTCAACTGCCGGTTTCGGACATCGCAGGACGTCGCGCTGCTCCCGCTCGTCATCGAAGACGTTCGCGTCGACACCGGCGCACGGCTCTCGCAGACGTTGCGCATCGAGCTCCGCGTGACGGGCGGCGCCTCGCTCGCGAGCCTCGCGCTCCAGCGACTCAACTTCTACATCCACGGCGAGCGACGCCTGCAAGACGATCTGCGCCTGTGGATCGGTGCTCACCTCGAGGGCGCGTCGATCGCGACGCTGGACGTCGGCGGAAACGATCAGACGCTCATCACGCTCCCCCCACGCAGCGTTCGCCTGACGGGCTTCAGCGAGGAGGAGGCGCTGCTCCCCTACCCGAAGACCGCCTACCCAGGCTACCGCCTCCTGCAGGAGTACTTTACCCTGCCGCAGAAATTCGCGTTCTTCGAGGTGAGCGGCCTCGGCGCGATGCCGGTCGAGCGCCTCGGCGATCGCGTGGTGCTGCTGCTCACCTTCAAGGACGCGCTCCCGAACGGCACGCGGCTAACGAAGGAGAACCTCAGGCTCTTCTGCACGCCGATCGTGAACCTGTTCTCCCACGGCGTCGAGCCGCTGAAGCCCGACGTCACCAAGTTCGAATACCTCGTGCGCCCGGGCGGCGGTCATCCCGAGGCCTTCGAGATCTACTCGGTCGACAAGGTCACCGGGATCGCTCGCCGCACGAGCCAGCGCGTCGACATCCCGTCGTTCTACAGCTTTGATCACGAGCTCCGCTCGAGCGCCGCTCAAAACGCGGTGTTCCATCAGGCCCACCTGCGCCCCGCCACCATCGGGGAGGGCGTCGACATTTACCTCTCGTTCGGGACGCCGCAAGACTCGGGGGCCCTCCCCGAGTTCGACGTGATCAGCATCGACGCGACCTGCACGAACCGCGCGTTCACGTCCCAGCTGAAGGTCGGCGACATCAACGTCGCGACGTCGTCGTCCCCGGCCGTCGCAACCTTCACGAACCTCGTTGGTGTGACGCCCCCCTTACCGCCGCCGGTAGGGCGTGAGCTTCAGTGGCGCGTGCTCGCTCACATGGCGATGAGCTACCGCTCGATCACCGAGCTCGAGGTGCTCCGCTCGACGCTCGAAATCTACAACTTCCAGGCGGTCTACGATCGCCAGGCCGCGCGCGCGAATCAACTTCGGATGGGCGCGGTCAAGAGCATCCAGGTAAAGCCCACCGACCGCCTCTTCCGCGGAGCGCCCGTCCGCGGCGTGCGCGCCGAGGTCGAGCTCGACGAGCACGGGTTCTCGGGCGAGGGAGAGCTCTACCTGTTCGCCAGCGTGCTCCATGAGATGTTCGCGTCGTACGTGTCGCTGAACTCGTTCACGCAGCTGCAAGCGCGCACGACGCAATCGAACGCGATGTACACATGGGAACCGAAGAGCGGAAACCTGACGCTCATCTGACCCCGTTGGAGTCGTCCGAAGACGACTCGCTCGGGCGGATTGAAGCGCATGCGCGCCGCTTCAACTATTTCCGCCTCCTCTACCTCCTCGAGCGTCGCTTCCCCGACGCACCGCGCATCGGTCACACCGGCCCCGCGCGGGACGAGAAGATTCGCGTCAGCTCCGAGTCCTCGCTCACCTTCGCGTCGAGCGACGTCGCGGCGGTCACGCGCCGAAAGTTTCCCGACGGCGAGGAGCGCATCGACATCCGCGCAGCCTTCCTCGGGCTCTACGGCGCCTCGTCGCCGCTCCCTCCGTACTTCGTCGAGCGCATCGCAGTGAGCGTTAACCAGGGGGGACCGCAGCCCGTCAAGGAGCTGCTCGACGTCGTTCATCACCGCCTCTTCTCCCTCGTCTATCGCGCATGGACCAAGTACCGGCACGGGGTTGGCTACATGCGTGGAGGCAAGGACCAATTCACGCAGCGGATGTTCTGCGCGGTCGGAGTCGATGGGTTCGGCGCTCGCGATCTCGCGCTAGACCCCTTCTATTTCCTTCGATTCGCGTCGCTACTCTCGTCGAAATCGCGGAGCGCGCGAGGCCTCCAGGTCGTGCTCGACGAGGTGCTCGGGGGCATTCCCGTCGACATCGAACAGTTCGTCGGCTCCTGGGCGCTCATCGAGAAGCCGCTGCGAAATCGCCTCGGCGTCGCGAACCATCAGCTCGGCGAGAGCATGGTGCTCGGCCGCTACGTCTACGACGGTAGCGGCCGCTACAAGGTGAAGCTCGGACCGCTCGACTATGACGATTACCTCTCGTTCCTGCCCGGTGGTCACCGGCGGCCGTTCCTTCAGTCCGTGATCGGAACGTTCACTCCCGGGATCCACGACGTCATGCTCGAGCTGCACGTCGATCTCGACGCCGCACCGAAGTTCCAGCTCGGCTCACCTCGCTCCTCGACGCTCGCTCGGACGGCATGGCTCGGAGGCGGCAAAGGGCAAGCCTTCAGCATCACCGTGCCACTCGCGGACACGTCACCTGGCGAAGGGTCCGAAGACGACGACCGCGGCGAGCCACCGCCACTCCCGCATTGAGCCCAAGGAGGACCGCGAGATGCTCCAACGACTGATCCTCCCCGCGCGAAGTCGCCTTGAGCGCATTCGAAAGGCTGCACCGGGACAGGCTCCCGGACTCGTGGTGCCACCGGAGGACTCCGCGCGAACAGCGCTCGATGTCGTCGGGTTCAGTGCCGAGAGCTTCGAGGAAGACAAGGACGCCACGCTCGAGCAGGCCTTCGCGATCCGGACGAAGCACGATTTTCTCTGGCTCGACTTCGACGGTCTCGGCGACGGCGAGCTGATCCGCGAAGCCGGAGCGGCGCTCGGGATCCACAAGCTCACCCTAGAGGACATCGTCCATCCGCATCAGCGCGCGAAGGTCGAGTACTTCGCAGACTACGTCTACATCGTCGTGCGGATGGTGAGCTTCACCGACAAGCTCGAGCGGGAGCAGCTCAGCATCATCCTCGGCAGGGACTACGTCCTCACCTTTCAGGAGGGGAAGCCCGGGGACTGCCTCGAGCCCGTGCGCGAGCGTCTCCGCCGAAGCCGCGGGGGCATCCGCGCTCACGGGACGGACTACCTCGCGTATGCGCTCATCGACGCCGTCATCGACCACTACTTCCCCGTGCTCGAGCGATACGCCGATCAGCTCGAGGGGCTCGAGGCGCAGGTCTCGCATCGCCCCTACCTCGACGTCGTGTGGCAGCTGCACGGGATCCGTCGCGAGCTGCTCCAGCTCCAATCGGCGGTCCTACCGCAGCGCGATCTCGTCCAGTCGCTGATCCGCGAGCCCTGCTCGCTCGTGGCAGATGACACCCGACTCCACCTTCGCGACGTGGCCGATCACGAGGGGCAGCTTCTCGACCTGCTCCTCTCGTACCGCGAGATGGCGCAGGCCCTGATCGAGATTCACCTCAACGTCGCGTCGAATCGAATGAACGAGGTCATGCAGGTGCTCACGATCATCGGCGCGATCTTCATGCCGCTGAGCTTCATCGCCGGCGTCTACGGCATGAACTTTGACCCGGTGTCGCCTCACAACATGCCGGAGCTCCGCTGGCGATACGGCTATTTCGGCACGCTGGCCCTCATGGGAGTCGTCGCGCTCGTTCAATTGGTGCTCTTCTACCGAAAAGGTTGGCTCGGGCGAATGCACTAAGGGCCGAGAACACACGTACGACCGAGAGCGCGGGCGACCGAGAGCGCGGGCGGCCGCGCCGCGCGACGCGCAGTCGCTCAGTAGACGAGCATGCTGCGAACCGCGTCCACGATCTCGTTCATCGCGTCGTCGATGTGCTCGCCGTGCACGACCTGAACCAGCAAGACGCGATCCGACGAGCGAACGACGATCTCGTGCGCGAACGCCTGCAAATCCGGGCGCGCAGGGATCGCCGTCTTCAACACGTACTCGCGCCCTTGCGCGTTCGCGGTCGAGAAGGGGATGCGCCCTGCGAGGATCTCGGAGCCGTTCTTGGTCGCGTTCGCCTCGTAACGATCGAGCAGCGCATCCCACGTGACGCGAACCGGATCGGTCTTCTCGAAGATCGTGAAGGTGAACGAGCGCGGCGACTGCCACGAGATGAAGCGTCGCTCCGGGGTGTAGTCCGCCGAGCGCAGGTACCAGTCGACGGGGCGCGCCAGCCGCACGTCCCCCTCGAGCACCGCGACGCCGACCCGACGCGGCAAGGCCTTGGTCTCGGCCTGGTCGAGCGGCGCGAAATAGCGCTCCCAGCTATAGCGCTTGTCGATGACGCCGCGGTCATGAAGATAAAAGACTTGATCCCGATCGGGCGCCGTCGGCGAGCCACCGCATCCGCTCACGAGCCCCGCCCCTGCAAGGCCGAGCACCAACCCGAGAGCGACGCTCGCGGTCCTCTTCGCTTCCGCGTTCACGCAAGCAATGTAGGCCAAAGGCTCCAGATGTCGCAAAACTTCGCCGAAAGTTGGGCCGAGACCTCTCGGTCGGCCGAAACTTTTGCGAGCGAAGGCCCCATGAGAGCTCCCCTATTCGTCACCATCGCGGCCGCGCTCGGACTCCTCGTCGGCGGCTGCACCGGTCTCTCCGCCGGCGTCGACTACCCCTCCTACCGACGCAGCGTCGTGAAGAGCGCGTCGCTCGGCCCGGAGAACGAGGAGAATCCGAGCATCGATCTGCAAACCTTCCGCGTCCGCGAGGACGTGTGCAAGGGCATCGACTTGGGCGTGGCCACGCGACCACTCTCGGCGGATGACCTCACTCGCTTCTTGAAGTCGAGCGGGGCGGACAACATCGAGATCAAGGCGCGGGGCAACCTGTACTGGTTCGACTTCCCGGGCGACGACCCGGAGGACGGCGACGTGGTGCGCTTGCGCCTCGCGGTGCTCGGGGACGCGAAGGAGGCTGCATCCGAGCTCCACAAGGCACTGCTCGAGCATGGACCGGGGTGGTGGGGACTACGTCGCTCGAACCTTAGCGTGCTCGCGCCGCGCGCCGGCGTGGCCGAGGCGATGGCGTTTGCGCTGCGCTACAAGCTCCCGTGCTGGGGCATGTTCGAAATGGCCGACGCGGACGACGTCATGGTGATCCCCGGCCCGTACATGGAGCTCTGATGATGATTCGCAAGGTGCTCATCGGGTTTTACGCCGTCGGCGTGGCGGTGGCGGGCTGCAGCGCGCAGCCGCTTCCAGAGGACATGTGCAATTGGATCGCCGACGAGAACAACTGCCTGCAGCGGTTCGCGGTCGACGTCGCTGACCGCTGCGGTGGTCCATTCGTCGAAGGGAGCGACCCGGTCGCGAGCGCGAACGCGTTCTTCGCGACCCGTGACAAGCTCGATCTGTGCGTGAAGTCGGCTGGCGGGCAGGTGATCTTCGACCCACCCCTCGACATCGCGAAGTTCCCGCTGAAAGAGGTCTCGTTCAAGCTGCTCGACGACCAGGCGCTGCCGTGCGGGTCTGCGACGTACAGCGACGAGCACAGCTTCTCGGTGACGATCGAGGAGGCCGACACCAGCGATCCGAGCGACCCCGTCACAGGCGGAACGTTCTCGATCGCCGCGAGCTCGGGCACTCAGGACACGTACACCGTGACCTGCCCCGGCGACGTCGAGTCGTACACCTTCAACACGCTCGTCTTGACGAAGTGCCCATCGCGGATCCCGTTCCAGCCCACCGCGGTCCTCGAGTCGAGCCCAGGCATTCCCGAGACCGACTCGAGCGCGGCCCGAGCCGGGTTCGTGCGATTTCGCGTCGAGTATCCGCCGAAGGACGTCGACGTCGCAGGCGCGGCGCCCGAGGTCGTCGAGTACTTCAACTGCTCGATCCCAGCTCCGCCGCCGCCCTGCCAGGACGGCGTGAAGAACGGCAACGAGACGGCGACCGACTGCGGAGGAACTTGCGCCGAAAAGGGCTTCCGGTGCGCGGCAGGCCAGCCATGCGTCTCGGGCGACGACTGCCAGAGCGGCACGTGCGAGGCGCCGAGTGGCGTCAAGCGGTGCGCGTCCTGACGCACCTGCGCGATTGCGTGACGCCCGCCCAAGCCGTTCGGTGTAACCTGCTCTTGGGATGAAGCCCTGTCCGAAGTGCGGATGGATGCTGAAGGACACCGACCCTCGGTGTTCGATGTGCGGCCATGCGATGGGCGCAAGCCCAGCCCCTCCAACGGGCCCCGCAGCCGGGGGATATGCGCCCGCGCCAATGCCGAACCCCTACCCTGCGGCACCGCCGGTCGCGCCCGTCGCACCGATGCCGGCCGCCCCCATCCCTGCGGCGTACCCCGCGCCCGCGAGCCCGGGCGGCTATCCTGCGCCTCCCATGCCGGTAGCAGGCGGGGCCCCATCCGCTGCGCGCCCCGGCGGAGGTGGCCTCTCGCCCTGGGCGCAGCAGTCCGCACCGTCGGCGCCCGCGGCCGCGCCCGGACCAATGACGGCGCCTGCGCCGGGTTATCCTGCCGCCGCGCCCGCCCCGAGCGCCGGCGCTGCGCCGGTGGGCCCCCCGCCTCTGCCAACCTCGGGGGCACGGCGGATGCCGCCCCCGATCCCGTCTGGGGCAGGCGCGAGCCCGAGTCACGTGATGCCGCCGCCGATGGTGACTCCGGCTCCGCCGATGGTCACGCCCTCCGGGCTACCGCCGATGATCCAGCCTGGTGGTCCGCCACCGATGGTGCGGCCGCCGCCGCCGATTCCTGGTGCGATGGCGGTCCAACCGCCGATGGCTCCGGTAGTGGTACAGGCGCCGCTCGTCCCGCCGATCGTGATGCCCAATCCGGTCGCGCAGACCTTCGATCGAGTCGAGGCGCCGCGGCCGATCGGCGATGCCCACGGGGCCCCCGTGCTCGTGGGCTTTCTGGTGACCTTTCAGAACGAGCCGACCGGAAAGTTCTGGCCGATTCGGAGCGGACGCTCGAGCCTGGGGCGCGCAGGGGTCGATCACGAGGCCGAGATTGCGCTCCACGACGCCAGCACCTCCGCCCGACACGCCCACCTGTCGAGTGATCCGTCGACCGGGCTCGCGTTCGTCGAGGACGCCGGCTCGCGCAATGGCACGTTCGTCAACGAGCAGCGACTCCAGCCGGGCGTGCAGCATCAACTGCACGACAACGATCGGCTGCGCCTCGGGAGCATCACGCTCGTCGTGAAGCTCCTCGCTTCGTAGTCGCTCAAACGCGCGAGCCGCCGCCAGGCGCTCCTACGCGCCGTGCTGCAGCCCGCGACGAGGAGGCGCAACGACCGCAACCCCGCCCCGTTGCCGAGCAGCCGTCAGTTGGGCGCGACCTCGGTCGCCTCGGCCTTCTTTGGCTCCACCGGCGTCGGGATGCTGACGAGCGCCGCCTCGAGCACCTGGTCCATCCGCGTCACGAAGATGAACTCGAGCGACTCGAGGATTTCCTTCGGAACCTCCTCGAGATCGACACGGTTACGCTCCGGGAGGACGATGCGCTTGATGCCGGCACGGTGCGCCGCGAGCACCTTCTCCTTGATGCCGCCGACTGGGAGCACGCGCCCACGGAGGGTGATCTCGCCGGTCATCGCGACGTCGTGACGTACGTGAATACCGGTGAGGAGCGACGTCAACGCCGTGAACATCGTGACGCCGGCGCTCGGCCCGTCCTTCGGCATGGCGCCCGCGGGAATGTGAATGTGCAGGTCGCTCTTCTCGAGGAAGTCCTCGTGAACGCCAAGCCGATTGGCGTTCGAGCGAACGTAGGACAAGGCCGCATGCGCGGACTCCTTCATCACGTCGCCGAGCTGCCCCGTGAGCTGCAGCTTGCCGTTGCCGTGCATCCGAGTCGCCTCGATGAAGAGAATCTCTCCGCCGACCCGGGTCCACGCGAGCCCCGTCGCAACGCCGCTCTCGCTCGTTCGCTCGGCGACCTCGCTCGTGTACTTCGGTGCCCCGAGGAACTCCTGGATGTCGTCTTCGTTCTCGACGACCCGTGACGTCGTCTCGCCCTCTGCGACCTTCACCGCCATGCCTCGAGCAACCGAGGCAATTTGCCGCTCGAGCTCGCGCACGCCGGCCTCGCGGGTGTAGCTGTCGATGATGAGCTCGAGAGCGCTGTCACGCACGTCGAGCAGGGCCGTCGTGAGGCCGTGCTCCTCGAGCTGCTTGGGCAGGAGGTGCTGCTTCGCGATGGCGAGCTTTTCGCGTCGGGTGTAGCCCGGGATCTCGAGGATCTCCATGCGATCGCGCAGTGGCGCCGGGATCGGATCGGCGATGTTCGCGGTCGCGACGAACATCACGTTCGAGAGGTCATACGGGATCTCGAGGTAGTGATCAGCGAAGGTGTTGTTCTGTTCCGGGTCGAGCACCTCGAGCAAAGCCGAGGCGGGGTCCCCACGGAAGTCGTGCCCGAGCTTGTCCACCTCATCCATCATGAAGAGCGGGTTGACCGTACCCGTCTTCTTCATGCCCTGAATGATCTGGCCCGGAAGCGCGCCGACGTAGGTGCGCCGATGTCCGCGGATCGCAGCTTCATCGTGGACGCCGCCGAGGCTGATTCGGTGAAACTTGCGACCGAGCGCGTTCGCAATGCTGCGACCGAGCGAGGTCTTACCGACGCCGGGCGGGCCGAGAAAGCAGAGAATCGGCCCTTTTTTGTCCTGCTTGAGCTTGCGAACGGCAAGGTACTCGAGGATGCGCTTCTTCACTTTCTCGAGGCCGTAGTGGTCAGCGTCAAGGACCTTCCGGACCTCGGAGATGTCGAGGTTGTCAATGGTCTGGTTGTGCCACGGGAGGTCTAGAATCCAGTCGAGGTAGGTGCGAACGACCGTGTACTCGGCCGAACCGACCTGCATCGCTCGAAGCCGCTTCAGCTGCTTACGCGCGACCTCTTCGGCCTCATGCGGGAGGTTCGCCTTCGCGATGCGCTCCTCGACGCCGTCGAGATCGCCTTGATCGCCATCGTCGTCGCCGAGCTCTTCCTTGATCGCCTTCAACTGCTGCCGAAGGACGTACTCGCGCTGGTTCTTCCCCATCTCCTCTTTGATCTGGGAGTTGATGCGCTCGCGCATCTTCAAGACCTCGAGCTGGCGAGTGAGGAGCCGCAGCACCTTTCGGATGCGGTCCTTCACGTCTAGGGTCTCGATGAGCTGGGCCTTCTCTTCGACCGGGGCGTCGAGGTTCGCGGCGACGAGGTCGGCGAGGGCGCCGGGGGCCTGGATCGAATCGATGAGCGAGCCGGCCTCACGGGGCAGCTCTGGCATCAGCTGGATGAGCTGCTTCGCAATGTCACGCAGGCTCAACGCGAGCGCCTCGGCTTCGACGTCCGGGGTCTCGGGCTCGGGGAGCTTCTCGATGCGGGCCTTTAGGTAAGGACGGTCCGAGGTCACCCGCTCGAGGCGAATGCGCGACAATCCCTGGAGGATGAGCGAGTAGTTGCCCGAGCTGTGCTTCAGCGCCTTGAGGACACGGGCCGCGCACCCGATCGGGTAGAGATCGTCCTGACCGGGATCGTCGGTCGACGGATCGCGCTGAGCGAAGATCGCAATCACCGGCGACGAGAGGTTGTCGACGTCCTCGACGAGCGCGACCGACTTCTCACGGCCGACGTCGAAGGGAGCGACCGCACCCGGGAAGAGGACGGCGTTGCGGATCGGGAGGATGGGCAGCTCGTTGCCGAACTCGACGTCGTCGTCGGGCGGGGTCATCGGGTTGTTCTTGTCGGACATGGATGATCTCTTTACCGAGAGCAGGCGCTCGCGCGGGGTGAGCCGCGTCGGGCAATCCCGACACCCTCGTCGAGGACTCCCCGCGCCCCGAGCCGAACGTTGACGTGCGGCCGATGTTGGCATCCTAAGCACACGCTCCGTCTCGTGCCACCTAATGCGACCGGAAACCCGCGAGCACGTGCCTTCCTCCTCGCGCGACGCGATGGTACGAGCGCGAGGTGTTGGATCCGTGGCTCAGCCTCTTTGGCCTCGCTGTCGCGATGGCGAGCGTCGCCACCAAAGCCCCGGGCGATCCCGGGCCGCACCCCGCCTGCCCCGAGGACATGCGCCTCGTCGAGGGCGTTCATCACGAGCGGGTGACGCACGCCTGTCTCGCCGAGCAGACGTCCGTGAAGCCGGGGGAGAAAGACACAAAGGAGCGCGCGCGTCGAGACGCGCACTGCTTCAAGTTCGCGGAGGACCTCACCGTACTCGAAGGCCCAGAGCGGCCCATCCGTGTGTGCATGGATCAGTTCGAGGCGCCGAACCGGCGCGGCGCGCGGCCGATGGTCCTCGCGTCGTTTCGCAATGCCGAAGCCTGGTGTTCGAAGCGCGGGAGGCGCGTGTGCAGCGAGCGCGAGTGGGAGTTTGCGTGCGAGGGTCCGCAGCACCGACCGCTCTCCTACGGGTGGGCGGTGAACGTACGGCTCTGCAACTCGAACAAGGGCTGGAAGCCGGTCGACTTTGCCAAGTTCGACGGGCCGCGAGAGATCGCGCGGAGGGAGGCCGAGAAGCTCTGGCAGGGCTCGACGAGCGGACAGTATCCGACGTGCGTGTCGCCCTTCGGGATCTACGACCTGAACGGCAACGTCGAGGAGTGGGTCGCCTCACGCGAAGAGCGCCGCTGGCCAGGCGCGCTGATGGGCGGCTTCTGGGCGAAGCCATGGACGGGCTGCCGCGGCACGAACGACGCTCACCAGCCGACCTTCGCGTTCTACGAGACAGGCTTTCGTTGCTGCAAGGAGCCATCGGATGCTCGCTGAGCGCCGGCGCACCGTGCGTGCGCCAATGGCGCGCCCCGAACGAGCGAGGTAGCCTCGGGCATGCGCGCGCTGTTCTTCGGAACCCCCGAGATCGCGGTCCCCTCACTCGAAGCGTTGTGTGAGGTCGCCGAGGTCGCCACCGTCATCTGCCAGCCCGACCGTCCGAAGGGCCGCGGCCTCGAGCTCGCACCCCCTCCCGTCAAGGCGCGTGCGCTCGCGCTCGGCCTCGAGGTCGTGCAGCCGACGAAGATCCGGACCGACGAGTTCGCAGAGTCCCTGCGCGCGAAGAATGCCGACGTCGCGGTCGTGATCGCGTACGGGCGCATCCTGCCAGCCGCCGTTCTTAGCGCCCCGCGCCGAGGCTGCATAAACCTGCATGCGTCGCTGCTCCCGAAGCTTCGCGGCGCGGCCCCGATCCAGTGGGCGATCGCGCGCGGCGAGCGCGAGACCGGCATCTCGCTCATGCAGATGGACGAGGGTTGCGACACCGGCCCCGTGTTCACGGCGCGGTCGATCGCCATCGGTGATGACGAGACCGCCGGCGAGCTCGCGCTCCGCCTAGGCGGGCTCGCGGCCTCGATGGTTCGTGACGACCTCCCGCGCGCGGTGCAAGGCGAGCTCGTGGCGGCCCCGCAAGACGAGCTCCACGCGACGCTCGCCCCGATGTTGACGAAGGCGGACGGCGCGATCGACTGGTCGGGGACCGCACAAGACGTCCACGACCGCGCGCGAGGGATGTCGCCGTGGCCCGGGGCGCACACGACGCTCGGAGGAAAGCTCTTCAAGGTCCTCGGCTTGCGGGTCGCGGCGACCACCGGCAGCGAGGCCCCCCCGGGGACGGTGGTCGCCTTCGAGCATGGCAAGGTCAGGGTCGCGTGCGGCGTCGGCGCCGTGCACCTCGTCTCGGGGCAAGTCGAGGGCAAGAAGGCGCTCGATGCGGCGCAGCTCGCGGCAGGCCGCACCCTCGTCCCCGGCATCCGACTCGGGGACGCCAGCGCCGCATGAGGCGGCGGAGACGCTGACGTCGCGGGAACCGTGCTGCAACGCTCGATGACCGAAGCCATGACGGAACGCTCACACAAGGACGCCGAGCAGCGGCTCCTCGATGACCTTCGCGCAGAGTTCCCAGCCTTTCGCATTGTCTCCAAGCGAGGCGACCGCCTCTCGCGCGTCATCGATCGTGCCCTGCGCGTGCTCTCGCTCGGCGGACAGACGAGCTACCTCACCCGCTACCGAACCGTCATCGGCGACACGCTCTACGTGCCAGACGACTGGTACAGGGCGCCTGCCGTAGACCGCTTGATTTGCCTGAGGCACGAGCGCGTGCACCTCCGACAGAGGCGCCGTTACGGGATGCTCGGCATGTCCTTCGCGTACCTGTTCCTCCCGCTCCCCATCGGGCTCGCGTGGTGCCGCGCGCGCATGGAGTGGGAAGCCTACGAGGAGACGCTGCGCGCGACGGCGGAGCACCTCGGAGACGATGCGCTCTCGGACCCAGCCCTCAAGGCGACGATGCTCGAGCGCTTCGTCGGCCCGGATTACCTCTGGATGTGGCCGTTTCCGGGGGCGATCGAGCGCTGGTTCGACGACGCGGTGACCCGGATTCGAGCGACGCGGTCGTCTGGTTGACGCGACGCCGGCGGGGCGTCGGGCGGCACGCGCGCTGCAGCAGAGACGAGGACCCAGGAGGTCCTCATGAAGCTGTTCGTCGTCATGCCCGACGTGCGCGAGTGCGTGGTCGCCGATTGCGCCTTCAACGAGGGACGCGCATGTCATGCCCGCGCCGTGACCATCGGCGACGGCGCGCATCCCGCTGGGGACACCTACCACCCGACCCTCGAACATCGGGCGACCTCACGGATGCGCGCAGGCATCGGCGCGTGCAAGATCGATTGTTGCGAGTGGAACGAGGACACCGCCTGCCGCGCGCGCTCGGTCCGCGTCGCTTACCACCAGGGTCACGCGGACTGCGTGACCTTCAGCCCTCGCGACGGACCCACCTGGGGGCGTGTCGGGCGCGCTCAGCCGTCCACGGTCGCCGCATCGACGATGCCGACGACGACCGAGCGGACCGGCGCTTCTGCGTCGTCGAGGACTTGACGCGCGCCGTTGCCCTCGTCGAGCACGAGGACGCGCTCGCCGACCCCCGCATCGACCGAGTCGACTGCGATGACGTACTTGCCGGTCGAGCGCCAGTGCTCATCGCACCGATCGACGATGAGCAGCTTTTTCCCGACGTAGAACGGGTGGCTGATAGTGGACACGATGTTGCCGGTGACGACGCCCAGGAACACGATTCACTCCTCGACGTGGAGCTGATCCACGATTCCGATGATTGCGTGGTCCACCGGGACGAACGCGGGGTCGAGGGCCATCGCAGCCTCGCGACCGCCCTCGTAATAAACGAGCTCACCGGGCGCTGCCATTCTCGTGGAGTCGGCGCAGATGAGGGCTTTGCCCGCGGGGTTTCCCCGACGGTCGAGAGGGCGCACCCAGAGCATCGGGACGCCCTTCAGGCCTTCGTACACGACGCAAGGGACCAACGTCCCGATCACTCGTCCGAGCAGCATCAACCCACCTCCCAGAAGCGCGTGCCGCGCCCGAGCCAATTCGAGAGTTCCCCATCGAGGCGGGGCGTAATCGATGTCTCGACGCTCCGTCCTTCCTGCCCGACGCGCGCGACGACAAGCTCGAGCGCCGCCTCGACGTCGTGCTGCTCGCCGACGACGTGAACGAGGCCCTTGCCCCCGAGCTCGTCGCCGAGACGCACACGAACCACGCGAACGTTCGCACCCTTCACCGCGACATCGGCGGCCTCGATCGCGGGCGCCATGCTCCGAGTCTCGATGACGCCGAGCGTATCCTCGTCCAAGGGGAGGGCTACGCCCTGCACCGCGAAGTACACCGACGCATCGACCTGCGGCAGGAACATCCGCTCGACGACGGCGCGGCCGCCGACGCGAAGAGCCTCTTGATACGACTCGTCGACGCTCGCGACATCTCCGCTCCAGAGGATCGCGAAGACGCCGGGTTGCAAGGTGCCTAGCCGCTCGATCTTCACGGGCGCCTTCTTGACGAGCGCGTCCGCAGACCGAGTCCCCGCCGCGATCGACGAGAACTCGAGCAGAGCTAACGCCTCGGGCGCCGTGCGCGTCATACGATGCGGAAGTGATCGACGAGCGTGCACCGCCGCTCGCGCGAGAAGGTGCGCGGCCCCGTGAGGCCTTCGCCCGTCGGGCTTGCGATCGAGAACGAGGTGTAGCCCTCTCCGCCCGCGCCGAGGCCGGCGCAGATGGGGCCGTTCTTGACGAAGATACTGCAGTTCATCTCGCGGGCCATGCGCGACAGGTTCCCGAGGTGCATCGAGTGCATCGACGCCGAGTGCCCGAAGCCGTGCTCGGCCTTGACGGCCCAGTCGATCGCCTCGTCGGCGTTCTTGACGCGCGCGAGCGGGATGACCGGCAGGAGCTGCTCGGTCCAGATGAGGGGGTGCGAGACATCGACGTCCATCACCGCGAGCTTGATCGCCGAGTCCACACGAACTCCGATTTGCTCGAGGATCACGCGGGCGTCCTTGCCGACCCACTGCTTGTTGATGACGCCAGGCTTTCCGGGGCCCCGCGTCTCCGCGAAGAGCACCTTGGTGATGGCGCGCTCCTGTGGGCCGGTGAGGAGGTAAGCCCCGTGCTTCTGCATGCCCTTGAGGAGTCGATCCGCGACCGACTCGACCGCGAAGATCTCCTTCTCGTCGACGCAGATGACGTTGTTGTCGAGGGAGGCGCCCTTGACGATGTTCGCCGCCGACTTGTCGATGTCGGCGGTCTCGTCGACGACGACCGGGGGATTGCCTGGGCCAGCGCAGACCGCGCGCTTGCCGCTCGCCATCGCCGCCTTCACGACGTGCGGTCCGCCGGTGACGACGAGCAGGCGAATGCCCTTGTGCTTCATCAGCTCGCCGGCGCTCTCGATGGTCGGCTCGGCCATCGCCGTGACGCAGTTCGGTGGGCCCCCGACCGCCATGATCGCCTCGTTGATGAGGCCGACGTTCCGGCAGCTCACGCGACGGGCGCTCGGGTGAACGTTGAACACCACCGTGTTCCCGGCCGAGAGCATGCCGATCGAGTTGCAGATGATGGTCGAGGTCGGGTTGGTCGTCGGGGTGATCGCCGCGATCACGCCGAAGGGCGCACGCTCGACGAGCGTGAGGCCGTGATCACCGCTCCACGCGATGGGCTCGAGCTCCTCTGGCCCGGGCGTCTTGTTCGTCACGAGCAAGTTCTTTAGGATCTTGCTCTCGACGCGCCCGAGCCCCGTCTCCTCGTGCGCCTCGCGAGCGAGGTCCTCGGCGTGCTTTCGCATCGAGACACGGATCGCCTCGATGATCACCTTCCGCTTCTCGAGGCCGAGGCGCCCGAAGGTGACGAACGCTTCGCGCGCCGCGGCGACGCACTCGTCGATCGACCGGAACACGCCCGGCGGGAGCTGCCCCTTTCGCTCGAGCGCGTGCGCGCCGTCCCGCGTCAGGAGCGGCTCGAGACCAGCGTGGCCTCCGGGGGAGCCGAGGCGCGACAGGACTTGCCGCGCGATGGAATCGATCTGCGAATCACTCAGACGACTCATGACCTTCATCCCGGGGGCTTCCTCGCCCCCTCGCTACAAATGACCGCTCGCTCGCGCGGCGGCGTCCGCCCCGCGGAGCCTTCGAAGAGTCGGTCGGCTACTTCTTGTACTTGGTGGCCCCGCCGACCTCCCACTGGTCGACGATCGCCATGATGACGGCGTCGACCGGGCGCTTGTCGGTCACGGAGGTCTGACGCGCGCTCGAACCGGAGGCGTAGAGGACCATCTCCCCTACGCCGCAGCCGACGGCGTCGGCGGCCACCACGGTCGAGCCCGTGGCCTTGCCCTCTTCGTCGAGGGTTCGGACCAGGAGGAGCTTGAGCCCCGTGAGGCTCGACTCCTTCTGAGTGGCGACGACCGTGCCGATGACCTGACCGAGCAACATGCGTTACTCGCTCTTCGAGTCGCCGCGGCCGAGCGGCAGCACCGAGTCGACGTTCGAGTGCGGACGAGCGATCACATGCACCGCGACGACCTCACCGATGCGTGCAGCGGCAGCCTGGCCAGCGTCCGTCGCCGCGCGCACTGCCGCGACGTCCCCACGAACCACGGCGGTCACGTAGCCGCCGCCGGTCTTCTCGTAGCGAACGAGCTCCACCTTGGCCGCTTTCACCATAGCGTCCGAGGCCTCGACCATTGCCGCGAAGCTGCGGCACTCGATCATGCCCAAGGCGTCCGTCGTACCGGTCATGTTTTCTCAGTCCTTCCTTCGTATGGTTGCTTCTCGTTGCGGTACCGGGTCGTCCCCGGGCCGCCACCCGCCGCCTCGGGGGCGACGTCGAATCCATCGAGGGCGAGTCTTGAGGCGTCTCCGCCCTCAGTACTTGCCTCCGGGCGCAGCGCCGACCTTCTCGCCGGCGGCCTCCTTCAAGATGCGAATCCCCGCGCTCGCGCCGATGCGCGTCGCGCCGGCGCGGACCATCTCCTCGAAGTCAGCGAGGCTCTTCACGCCGCCCGACGCCTTGACGCCGAGCTCGCCGCCCACGGCGCGGTGCATCAAGGCGACGTCCGCCGCGGTCGCCCCACCTGAGGCAAAGCCTGTGGAGGTCTTGACGAAGTCGGCGCGCGCCTTCTTGGAGAGGACGCTGGCTCGGACCTTCTCCTCGTCGGTGAGGAGGGCGGTCTCGAGGATCACCTTGCAGATCGCGCGACCGTCCTCGGCAGCGTCGACCACGGCCCGAATGTCCCGGTAGACCGTCTCGTCATCGCCGCTCTTCAGCGCCCCGACGTTGATCACCATGTCGATCTCGGTCGCTCCGTCGCGGATCGCACGGCGCGCCTCCATCGCCTTGATGTCGCTCGCGTTGGCGCCGAGGGGGAAGCCTATCACGGTGCACACCTTGACCGACGAGCCACGCAGGAGCTCCGCGCAGCGCTTCACCCAGAAGGGGTTCACGCACACCGACATGAAGCTGTGCTTGCGCGCCTCGGCGCAGAGGGCCGCGATCTGGTCGCTCGTCGCCTCGGCTTTGAGCAGCGTGTGGTCGATGTAGCGCGCGATCTCGTCGAGGCTCGACTGGCCGGACCAAGTCCCGAGGCTCGACGAGAGCCGACCGACGCCGAAGCCGATCCACTGCTTCGCGACCCTCGCGTCCATGCAGACGTCGCCGAAACAGACGAGGTTGCCTCGCGGAGTGGCGGTGCCGAGCATCGAGGCGATGCGGTCGGCGACGCGCGCGAGGTCCTCGGGGC
>VGRJ01000006.1 GCA_016875405.1 Deltaproteobacteria bacterium
GAGGGAGGCCCGGGAAGGCGGCGCCGGAGGAGGATCCGGGAGTCAGGAGACCTGCCGTCGCGGCCGACACCGAGCCTTCGGAGGGAAGGCGCGTGACGCGCAAGGTGCGTGTCTCCGCCTCTCCGCTCCGAGGTTCACCCTCCGGCGCGGGCGGCGCCGACGGATGCGAACATGACGAAATCGAAGCAACTCTCCAGCACCCTCTCTTTCGCTCTCTTGCTCGTCCCGAGCCTCACCATAATGGCCTGCGGCGACGATGGCGCAGACCCCTCGACGGCCGCATCGACGTCGGTCGCGAGCGGCCAAGGCGGCGCGGGCGGGGCGATGAGCGGACGGGGCGGCGCGGGCGGCGCGGGCGGCGCGGGCGGCGCGGGCGGCGGCTCGACGGTCGAGTGCCTCGACGCCTCGAGCTACGCGGACGCCTTCGAGCTGCTGGCACCTGAGCTGTGCGTCGTGGCGCGCCACACGGCCCCCTTCGTTGTGGGCTTCGATGAGAACTTCAAGGAGATCGCGCCGACCTGGGGCCGTCATGGCGGCCCTCTCACGCTCGCGCAGGAGGGGAACGCCTTCACGCTCACGCGCTGGAAGGTGCCGACGGGCGCCGATGGCGCGCTCACCGTCGACACGATGCAAGGCCCCGTCGACACGGCGATCCCCTCGAACCTCGCACCGAGCGCGCTGTTCCTCAACGCCGCGGCGGTGGATCTTCCGTTCGGCGGCTGGACCGCGATCGGCTGGGCCGAGTTCGGCAGCTCGAAGGGTGAGCTCCTCATGGTCGGCAAGGACGGCGTCGACAAGCGCTTCGGTGTGACGTCGGTCTATGCCGTGGCCGGGCTCGCCGCGGCGAACAAGAGCCGCGTGCTCACGGCGAGCTCGTCGCCGCTCGGCGCGACCGGTACAGACATCGGGCTCCATGCGACCGACCTCTGCGGCGCGGCGCTGTGCACCGGAGGCGCGGTCGCGGTGACCAAGGCAGGCGACGCGAGCGGCCCGGTCGCCACGGACGCGACCGGCAACGCGTTCGCGGTGTTTCCGAACATCAGCAAGAACACCCAGCAAATCGTCGGCTACGCCGCGAGCGCCATCGCTCCTGGCGTCGCGCCCTCGGGCGGCGCGACGCTGGCGACGCTGGCGGGCTCGGGCACCGCGCTCGCGGCCCTCGCGCCGGACTCGGGCGGCGAAGGTCTTCTGTTCTTCCAGCCGGCGGTGATGTTCGTCCCCGGAGACGTGGTGGTGCAGCGCTTCACGGCGGTCGACTCGAAGACGCTCGCGGCGAAGGGCGCGACCGCGAAGGCGCTCGTACCGAAGGTCATGGGCACCGACGTGCGGCTCATGACGGATGGCGACGGCCGCCTGTGGGCGGCACTGCGAGTCGACGCGACCAAGCTCGAGAGCGTGTTCTTCGCGCTCGCACGCCGATAGTCGATGAGCCTGGGTGGCGCGCCGAAGCTGGCGAGCGACGCGGCGGCGCGCTATCCTGCTTAAATCCTTCATGCGATTTGCTTACGCTCTGGGGCTGGCCGCCTCGCTCATGGCCACCCTCGTCGTCGGATGTGACGAGCGCTCTCGCGAGCCACGACCGACCGAGAAGCCGCCGACGCCCGTAGTCTCGGCCTCGATTACGTTCGTCCAGGACGGCCCCCTCACGCTCGCTCCGGGCGAGTCTGCCTCGCTCATGGTCGAGACCACTCCGCCCAACGAATACCCGATTCAGTTTCGCCTCGTCGGGGACTCGCTGGACGCCTCACTCGACACCGCGAAGACCATCACCGGAGCCGACGGGCGCGCAACGCTCGAGCTGCGCGCGCCGAAACAGGCCACCACGTTCGCGGTGCGCGCGACCATCGAAGGCGGACCAAGCCGAGACCTCGTCGTCTCGGTGAGCGGCCAGGGGTTCGTCACGCTCGAAGTGATTCCATCGTACCTCGGCAATCGCGCCATCGAGTCTTGGACCGCCCTGGCGGTGACCGGCACGACGTGCGCCGCGCTCGCGCCCAAGGCTCCGGCGGATCCCGACGGCGCGCTCTCCGCCACGGCGGCGGTCGGCGCGACGCTGCTCGTGTCCGAGGTCCCGGTCGGTCCCGCGCTCGCGGTCGTGGTGCGCTCGGAGAAGCACGTCTGGGGCTGCGCCGACGCCGCTGGGCTTGGACCTGGGAGCATCGGCAAGGTCGAGGTCCCGGTGACGAATCGGCCGCTCGACACGACCGACAGCTCCGTGGACGTGACGCTCGAGATCGTGCCCGAGAAGCTCGGATGGCTGGCGACGCTCGACGCGACGCGGGCGGCCATGCTCGCGTCGTTCACCGTGAACGGCACCGAAGCGGAGACGCTGCGAGCCGCGATGTTCGCTGCGGCGGCGAACGCGAAGGAGCTCGACGAGAGCGCGTGGCTCGCGGCGCTCGCGGCGCGACTTGGAGACCCCGGGGCCCGCCCCACCGCGGCGCTCGCAGCGCTCGCGACCACACTCCCGGACGAGGCCCCGACGCTCCGCGGTCGGACGAGCGGCCTCGACGCCTCGCACGCGGTCTTCACGCTGGCGACGTTCGGCACGCTCGACGTCTCCTCCGCTGGTGGCCCGACCGAGCACCTCATATCGCTCACCGTCGACCCGAACGATCAGGTTCATCTCGGCGGCGCGCTGTTCCTGATGCCGTCGCGCTACCTCGGCGCACGCCTCGAGGCCGCCGTGGCGGTCGATCCTGGGACTCCGACGCTCCCCGCGTGGCTCGCGAAGAAGCTCGGCTGCACGACGCTCGAGGTGCCCGTCACCGAAGCGTGCAACTCGAGCTGCGTCCGGTCTGCCTGCGAGCAAGGGATCGCGAACCTCTGGGAACACGCGCTCGACACTTCGGTGACCCTCGGCCTGCACGCGGAGGTCGCGTTGACCGTGACGGGCGCCGCGACAATGGACGACGAGATGCGCCTCTCGGGGTTCGACGGCAGCTGGCTCGGCGTGATGAAGAGCGGCGACGTCGTCACGAAGATGTCGGGCTCGGCCGTCGGTGTTCCGGCGAACGACGCCCCCGCGAACTGAGCGCGAGCGTTCATGCACGCCACTCGCGGTAGCTGACAGGCGAGAGCCGATGGCCTAGGTAGTTACGATGCATCGATGGTTCCCTCTCGCTTCCGCGCTCGTCGTCCCTCTCCTCGCGGGCGTTGCGTGTGAGCCCGCCGAACCCGAGCTTCCACCTGGGACCCCCGAACCCACCATCCCCACCGGCGAGTTGTGCCTCGAGCCCGCGCCGATCTTCGTGTCCACGCGCTTCGAGCCCGACTTCGTCGTCCTTGCACCAGGTCAGAAGCGGAAGGTTCGCGTCGCGGTCGACCCGGATTTCTGCGCGCCGGTCCCGCTGACGTTCACCTCGAGCGACCCCGCTGTCGCAGCCGCGCCGAAGATGCGCACCATCACCTACGGTCAGCCGACGCTCGATCTCGAGGTCACGGGCGCGACGCTCGGCGAGGCGACGCTCACGGTCTCGATCCCCAAGGGCGACGGGACCGACGCGACCGGCACGCTCGCGGTCGAGGTGCGCGCCGCCACGGCGCTCGCCTGCGCCGCGGAAGACGACGGCGCACCGACCCTGCTCGAGGCCGGAAAGACCTCCGCGACGCCGGGCAGCGTCGCCGGCAAAGGCGCGCTCGCCAACGCCGCGATCTTCATGTCGAAGGGCGCCGACGCGCCGAACTACGGGAGCTTCCTGTGGAGCGTCGCGCCGTTCGAAGCATCGGTCGCCTGCGCGAAGGATCTCACGCCGTCGGGTTACGTAGCGCTCGGCCCGGCGGTCACCTTCGGCCCAACCGAGAAGGTCTTTCCTAGAGACATGGCGATGGAGGTCCCAGTGAACCCAGCGCGCATGCCGGACGCGGCACGCTGGCGCCACGTCGAGGTCGTCTACAGCGGGCCAAAATTCAAGGCGCCGCGCGTCGTCGCCGTCACCAACCCGCGTCCGTACCGCAAGGCCGATGGGAGCTGGACGTTGCGCTTCGAAGCGCCGCGACTCGGCACCTACCAGGTCGTCGTGAAGGCCGTCGCCGGCACCGAGAAGCGGCAGCGCCGGCTCACGCATCGCGCGGTAATCGGCGTCTCGATGGGCGGCGCAGGGACCGCGCAGTTCGGGCTGCGCCACCATGACCTGTTCGACGTGATAGCTCCGCTCGGAGGTCCCGTCGACTGGACCTGGCTCGCGAATCACCTCGAAGAGAATCACACCGCCGGATTCCGACCGATCGCGCCGGGGACCAAGCTCGAGGACATCGCGCTCGAGTCCAAGAGCTGCACCACGAGCGCGGACTGCGCGCCCGACGAGACGTGCCTCGGGGTGCTCGCGAGCCCGCCGACGAACGGCAAGTGCCGCATCATGCCGACGAGCGACGAGCCCTACGAGCACCCGTCGTCGTTCAACGCATGGTGGGCCGAGTTTCCCCGAACGGGCAACGGCGGCAACTTCGATCGCGAGGAGTACATCCAGATCTTCCGCGATCTGTCGCTCATGTTCGGCAATCCGAACGGTTACAACCCCGAGCAGCTGAACCTGCCGGCCGGCGTCGACCCGAAGCACCCGAGCGTGGTCGGCGACCACGAGGGCGACGCCTGCAGCGTCTACGTCGATCCGCTCGAGGGCGACCCCAACGAGGCGAAGCAGAAGGAGCGCTGGAGCAAGTGCCCGAAGGAGCGCTGCAAGTACACCCAGACGCTCTCCAACTACTACGACGACGAGTTCAACCCGGACGGGACGTTCCCGGTCATCACCTTCTGCGACGGTAGCGACCAGCAAGAGGCGCTCTCGCCCTGGGCCAACACCTGGGTGGACTCGGGCAACGACTCGCCGATGGAGGTCGCGCTGGCGGTCGACTATAACGGCAACGGGAAGCGCGACGAGCTCGAGCCGATCATTCGAGCAGGGCATGAGCCATGGGACGACTGGGGCACGGACGGGACCCCGAGCGCGATGGAGCCGGGGTACGGCGCCGGCGACCTCGACCCCGCGGGAGATGACTACGACCCGCAGTACAACCCGACCGGCACCGAGGGCGATCACCGCTTCCAGCCGGGCGAGCCCTACCGCGACCACGGCCTCGACGGCGTCGCCGACACCGCCTCGAGCCCCTACGACGACGGCGAGGGAGACGGGAAGTTCACGGTCGCGCCAGGCCTGCAGCGCATTTGGGACTACGACCCGCACACGATCGCGCGCGGGTGGCCGAGCTCGGCCCCGAAGGTGCTCGACGACGAGGCGATCCGCCGCTTTGACCTGTGGACCGACGGCGGCATGCGCGACCTGTTCAACTTCGCGGTCGCGGCGCGCCATCTCGCCGGCACCTTCCTCGCGCGCGGTCGCACCACCGCGTTCTACAGCGACTTCAACGTCCCGCTCGGCCTGGATCCGGCAAACCCCAACGGCTACAACCCCGGCCGCGTGTTCTACGAGGACCTGCCCGGTGTGGTCTTCATGCGCTACGGCCATGACGAGCCGACGGCGCAACACATCGAGGACGGTTCGGGGCAGCACGTCGGGACCGCGATCGAGGTGACGGCACGGCTCCAGTCCGCGCTCTACTTCATCGGCTCGCGCTGGCCCGATGCCCCGAGCGCGCTCTCGCCGACGACCGCCGACGACCCTGCGGAGGGCATTGACAACTGTCAAGTCGCTGGCAACTGCAACTTCTCGTTCACCGCCAGCGACGGACGCACCGGCCCGGTCGCGATCTCGCTTCCGCCCGGCTACGGCCACCAGGAGCTGCAGGGAGAGCGCTACCCGGTCATCTACATGCTGCACGGGTACGGCATGAAGCCCGACGACCTTCAGGCGGCGATCGTCTTCCTGAAGAACTGGATGAACGGTGGCTCCGACTCGCAGCACAGGCGGCTGAAGAAGGCGATCCTCGTCTATGTCGACGGCCGCTGCCGTGCGCCCGAGGGTAACGACGGTGAGACGCACGCCGAGTGCATTCGCGGCAGCTTCTTCACCGACAGCATCCGACCCAACGGCCCGCAGATGGACCGCTGGTGGCTCGAGCTGATGGACGAGATCGACAAGCGCTACCGCACGATGGGCGAGTCGGTCGTCGAGTGGACCGACTGAGCGACGCGCGCCTCGCCGCAGCGCGCCTCATGGGGAGCTGCAGTCGAGGACGTGCCTCGTCGATTTGCCGGGCTCGAGCGCGACGAGCGGCAAGGCACCAACGGGAGCAACCGTTCGCGGTGCGGGCGCGGTCGGCTTGTCGAGCGTGACGCCACGCGCGGCGCGTCCGACGAGGCCTTCGACGCAGCTGCCCGCGGGGTCGAGTCGGAGCAGGAGCTCGACACCATCGACGTGAGCCTTCGCGCCGACGACGTCGACCGCCGTGGCGGTGAACGCAGGGAGCTCGACGAGCCAGCCGTCATCGTCTGCGTCGCAGCGCCGCAGCCTGGTCCCGAGGGTGTCGAGGCTGATGCGCTCTGCCTTGCCGGGCGAGCCGGTCGCCGAGTCGAGCGGGAAGACCGCGACCTCGGCGGGGCGAGAAGGCCCGAGCTCGTCAGCCGGTAGCGAGACCAAGAGCCCGAGAGCGCTCTCGTCAAAGCGGCGGACGAGGCTGATGGGCGCGATGGACTGCTGCCGGCCGCCTCCAAGGCGTCGCAGCGCCGCGATCGGCGCGACCTCGTCGATGTCGGCGCGCCACAGCTCGACGACGTGTCGAGTCGCCTCCTCGACGAGAAAATACCAACGCCGACCGACGCGAACCGCGCCGCGCTCCATCGGTCGCCGCAGGGTGCGCGGGGCAGGCAGGATCGCAGGCGCCTCACCTTCGACCGCCGAGAAGAGCTCGCAGGGCGAGGCGTTGGCGCGGCACACGCTGACGAGCGCCGCACGGCCAGCAGGGTCGCGCACCGCGTACCACTGCATGAAGCCGCCGCTCGGGCGAGGACCGAAGAGCTCGAGCGCGCCATCGAGATCGGCCCAAGGGGAACGCCCGCGCGCGGTTGACCGGATCGAATCGGTCGGAGCGAACCGATCCTCGAAGCGGATCTGCCACCACCCCGACTTCGACCAGGACGTCGCCTTGGGGCCCCAGGCGTAGACGTGGGCGCGGCTCGAGGTCGATGAGAAGGTCGGCTTCCCGACGCCGATCTCTCCCTGCCCGAGCGCCGGTGGAGGCGCCTCGACGAAGTCGACCCATCCGCGCGCGGCGGGGTCGTCGTTGCCCCTCGACGCGACGGGCGGCGGGGCCTTCGCAGCGGCGCCCGATGCGGTCTTCGTCATCGGGCCACGCCCCGCGCGAGGCGTGGGCGCGGCTCCAGGCGACGCGGTGCGCGAAGGCGAATCGGGCCTCGCACGAGCAGGGGCAGGCGCTCCGAACACGGAAGGCCGCGCCGCGGGCGCGGAGGAGCTCGCGACCGGAGGCGATGCCTTCGATGCGGCGGGCGGACGAGGGGCTCCGGCCCGAGACGGGCGCACCGTGCAGCGGAGCGGGAGGCTCGGCGGCACCTCGAGCGGAGCGACGCGGCTCGGCGGCTCCGGCGCGTCCACGAAGCGCCGCTGCGGATCGGGGCTCCCCCAACCGACGCGCGTCCAGCCGGGCAAGACGCACCCGACCCCGGTGCAGCCCGACACGGTGGTGTTCGCCCCGGAGGGGAGCGCGGGCAGCGTGAACCGCGACCAGGTTCGGCCGCCGTCGAGCGACTCGTGCGCGGTGTCACCGACGAGGACGAGCGCACGCTCTTCGCTGAAGAGCCCGCGCGCAGGGGCGTCGACGAGCGCACCGAGCGCGACGCGACCATCGTGGCCGACGGTCACGCCGACGATGCGACCGCCAGCCTCGACCCAACCGCCGAGGCCGCCCCCCTCGTTCTCCCACATGCCCTCGAGCCACAGCCCTTCGCGCGCGACGCGCGACGCGAGGGTTGGCTCGTCTGGCAAGGCCAGCGAGGCCGACTTGACGGATGTCATTGGAAGAACGTGCACGGAGCCGTCCGCCCCGGGACGCGGCGGCACCACGACCGCGGTGCGCCCGTCGCGGAGCCCGACGACGCGCTCGACCCCCACCTCGCCCTTGATCGTGATCTCTCGCTCGGGGCGGACTCCGTCGAGCACGCAGTAGCGCCGCACCGACGTCACCCCCGCGAGAGGCCCCTGCCCGTCGCTCGACCTCCGCGGGGCGAGCTCGACGACCTCGCGCGCGGGGCTCCTGTCCGCGCCGCACGCGCCCCGCACCACGAGCTGGCCGTTCCCGCTCGGCGCGACGAAGCGCGGCTCGTCGAAGCGTCGCACCTCGGAGAGGCGGAGCGGCGGCTCGTAACGGAGGACGCTCGTCGGCCCGCGCTCGCTCGTGCAGACGAACCCGAGCGAGTCCGCGAGACGAACCCCCTGACACGACGCGAGCTCGTCGGCGTACGCGTGCTCCGCGAGCGCGACCACCTTGCCCTCGGGCAACGCGATGCGGGCGAGCTTGCCGAGGCTCGCGACGAGCGCGCTGCTCGCGGAGTCGGTCACGCCGCGCGAGAGCGCGAGGCGCAGCGGTGCTTCTCCGAGCACGAGAGGCTTCGGGAGCTCGACCTCTTCGGTATCCGCGACGAGGTCCCCGCGCTCCTCGTTCGTGACGCGCACGGCGCGCCCCTCGGCATCGAGACGCACGCGCCCGCCATCCGTCAAGAGCACGGCGTCGTCGTCCTCGACGAACACCGAGCGGAGCTCGTCCACCTCGGGAATTTCGTGCCACGTCGCGCCGCCGTCATAGGTCGCGAGAGGGCCGAGGAGGTCCGCGTCGGCGACGGCTCGCCAACCGTCGATGAAGCTCATCACTCCGAGCGATGTTGCGAGCGGCAACGGACCGTTCGGCGCGAGTCGCCCGTCCTCGGCCTCGAGCGCTAGCACCGAGTTGTAGCGTCCGCGCAGGTACAGCCGGTCGAACCCCGGCACGACATCGACGACCGTGCGTCCAAGCGTCGCGAGCGGCACGAGCGGGCCTGCCCACGAGCGCGCGCGCCACAGCATCGTGCCGCGAGGCCCCGACTGGTAGAACACGAAGCCACCGCCGAGCCGATCGGGGAGCTCGACGACCTCGACGGCGCCCGCCGGAAAGAGCTCGCGCCCGCGCTCGACGAGCCCGCCCTCATGGACGGACACGCGAAGCCTCCCCACCAGGTAGAGCGCGGCCCCGGCGCGTCGGAATCGCGGCGCGATCGTCGACTCGTCGAGCAATGGGAAGAGCTCTCCCGACGCGAGCGACCTCGGCGCATCGAGGACCGCGGGCGCGGGAGCGACGGCAGGAGGCAAGGTGGGCGCGGTGCTCGGGGCGCAGCCGCTCGCGAGGAGCGCGAGGACCAGAGACGAGCGACGCATCAGGCGAGGGTTCTAGCAGGTTTTTGGCTCGGCCGCGCCGAGCGACCCTGTGCCCCGCGACGAGTTGCGGACGCCCCCGCGACGTGCGAACAACCTCGCATGTCGTGCACCGTCGCCGTGGTCGGCGCGACCGGACTCGTCGGTCGTGCCATGCTCCGCATCCTCGAGGAGCGGGCGTTCCCCGCCGAGCGCGTCCGCGCCCTTGCCTCACCGCGCTCGGTCGGCACGAGGCTCCCGTTCCGCGGGGCGGAGCTCGAGGTCGAGGAGGCTTGCGACGCGAACTTCGAGGGCGTCCACATCGCGCTCTTCAGCGCGGGCGCGGGACCGTCGCGCAGCCTCGCTCCGGCCGCCGCCGCTCGCGGGGCAGTGGTGATCGACAACTCGAGCGCGTGGCGCATGGACGACGCGGTGCCGCTCGTCGTGCCCGAGGTCAACCCCGAGGCGGCCCACGTGCGTCCCAGGGGAATCATCGCGAACCCGAACTGCTCGACCATCCAGATGGTGGTCGCCTTGAAGCCGCTCCACGATCTGGCGACGATCGAGCACATCGTCGTGTCGACGTACCAGGCCGCGAGCGGAAAGGGTCAGGACGCAGTCGCGGACCTCGAGGCGCAGCTGCGCACGCTCGCGCGCGGCGAGCGCCCAGTGCCAACGGTGTTCCCAGGGCCGCTCGCGGGGAACCTTCTCTGCGACTGGAAGGCGGGCGCCGAGGACTACTCCGAAGAGGAGCTGAAGATGGTGAACGAGACGCGCAAGATCCTGGGCGACGCTTCGCTCGGCGTCTCACCGACGACGGTGCGCGTGCCGGTCGTGACGGGCCACAGCGAGTCGGTGTTCGTCCGATTCGCGAGGCCGCTCGGGGCACCTGAGGCAAAGGACGCGCTTCGCCGCGCGCCGGGCGTGACGCTGCTCGATGAGCCCTACGCACCGGGGCGCCACCCTCAGCCGATCGACTGCGCGGGTCGCGACGACGTCTTCGTTGGGCGCGTACGCGAGGACCTCGCGGTCAAGGGTGCGCTAAACCTCTGGATCGTCTCCGACAACCTGCGCAAGGGTGCGGCCTTGAACGCCGTCCAGATCGCCGAGCTCCTCGTCGCTCGCTGAGCCGCCGGCGCCTCAACGACGGAGCGTTCGGCCCCCCTCGAACGAGCGGACGAGAGCGAGGATCGAGGCCGCCTCGGGGACCCCTTGGACGCGCCCGAGCTCGCGACCCGCGTCGTCGATCACCAGAACTGCGGGGACGGAGTCGACCGCGAAGATGGCCATCAGCCCGTCGGACTCGGGCCTTGATCCGCTGAGATCGAGGCGCAGCGGGACGAACGCCGACGCGGCCTGACGCACCTCGGGGTGCGTCCACACCTCGCGCTCGAGCCCGAGCGAGGCCGAGCTCCAGTTCGCGTGGAACCACACCAGCACCTTGCGACGCTGGACCCGCGCCGCGACCTGGGCCTGCGGCAGGTTGTCGAGCCATCGAAGCTCCCGCGCCGGAGGTGGGGCAGACGGCGCGTCGGCTCGGTCGAGGGCCGGGGAGCCCAAGCCCATGAAGGCGATGTCATCGACCGCGCGCGGATCGCGCGGCTCGGCGGGAGACGCGCAGGCCCCGACGACGCAGGGAATGAGCGCGAGCCCGCAGGCTACGCGACGAGCGTCACTTCTTCTTCTTCGCACCCGCGCGCATCAGGCACATGAGGTCGTCGGGCGCGCAACCACCCGCGCTGGTCTTCGCGGCGGCAGGCGGCGGAGGAGGAGGCGTCGCTGCGGCGGCCGCGGCGGCACCAGCGCCGGCCGGAGACTTCGCGCCACCGGCGGGAGGGGGCGGCGTCGCAGCCTTTGCGGCGGCGACCTTGGGCTCGGCATCACTCGCGCTCGCGGCCGCCGTCGCGGTGGCGCCAGCCTGAGGGGCATCTGCGGTCGCTGCCGCGGTGGCGGTCGCTGTCGCTGCGAGCTCCGCCGTAGGATCGGCCGTCTTGGGCGCGTCGGCCGTTGGAGTCGGAGCGGCAGGGGTCCCCCGCATGGCGAGGAACACGACGGCGCAGAGCAGCAGGACGACGAGCCCGCCGAGCGCGGCGAGCAGGCCTTTGTTCGCGGGCTTCGCGACCTCGACGACTTGAGGCGCCGCGACGACAACGGGTGAGGGCGCCGCGGGCGGCGGCGGAGCCGCGAGGGGGAACAGCCCTCCATCGCTGAACGGCGCCGCGGGGGCCACGTCGCCGGAGGCGCCGACGCCAGCCGCGAGGGCCTTGAGATCAATCAAGCCCGAGTCCTCGGAGGCCGACGACTTCGGCTTCGCAGGACCACCGCCCGACTTCGACGTCAGCGTGTTGAGGGAGAAGATCGCTGAGTTCTCGTCGCTCTTCGAGCCACCGCCGAACCCGCTCGAGCCACCGCCGAAGCCGCCGCCCCCGAAGCCTCCGAAGAGGCTCCCAACCGAGCCAGAACCGCCCGAGCTACCGGAGCTTCCGGAGCCGAACGAGCCCGAGGAGCCGAAGAGCCCAGCCGACGGAGCCGAGGCACCGAACAGACCGCCGGCCGCGCCGGTGTCCATGGCCATGGTGGCGTTCAGCGCGTCGGCGGGCGCAGGAGCAGCCGCGGCCCGCTGAGCCGCGACGGCAGCCTCGTAGTTGAGCGCCCCGCCCTCGGACATCGCGAGCGTTCCGTCGAGGGTCGCGGCGGCCACGGCGGGGGCCTCGTTGCTCGCGTAGAGCGCGTCGACGATCGCGGCGACGTCCTTCAACGCCAACCAGTCGTCCATGCCCTCGGACCACACGAACGTCTCGGCGTCGACGACGCCCTCATTGTAGGCGATGACGATCTCAGGGACCGTCATCGAGCGCTGGTCGGAGTCGCTGACGCTGACCGTGTACGTCACGGAAGGCGTCGGCGCAGCAGCGCCGCCCTCGGTGCGCACGTCGCCGTTCGGGGACACGACGATCACCGCGCCGCACTTGCGGCACTTGACCTTGACGGACTTGCCCTGAACCTTCTCGTCCGAAACCGTGTACTTGGCGGAGCAGGAGCCGCAGACGATCTTCATCTTCGTGTTCGCTGGAGCGGGGGGAGACGTCAGTAGGACGATCAGTCTAGCAGGGTGACGCCGAACGGAACTAGCTTAAGTTCGCGCCTTTCCTCGAGAGGACGCACGGGCCCATCAAAAGGCTTCCGCGAGCCGCATTTCGACGCGGCCTCGAGCGCGAGGGCGAGGCGTGGTGCCCATCCGTTCAGCGCGGGCCGGCCCCGCGGGGGTCGCGCCGTCGCGCCCACTCGCAGAGCACCATGCCGGCGGCCACCGAGACCGGGTACGAGTGATTGATCCCGTACATCGGGATCGCCACGACCGCCGTCGATGCCTCGAGGAGCCGCGACGGGACGCCATCGTTCTCGCTCCCGAAGACGAGCACGACGTCCTCAGGGTACTCGACCTGCCAGATCGTCGTCGTCGCCTGGTCCCGCTCGACGCTGAAGAGCGGCCGGCCTCCGACCGCCGCGAGGAACGCGTCCTCGTCGCGGCACTCGACGATGCGCTCGTAGCGCTGCATCCCCATCGACGCGCGCTCGTAGTAGGGCTCGGTTCCGACGAGGAAGATCTCCTTCACGAGGAAGGAGTGGGCGACGCGGATGATCGCGCCCACGTTGAACGGGTTCTTCGCGCGGATAACGGCGACCGACATGCGCGCGCGGAGCGGCTCGAGCAGGGCCCGCTGCTCTTCGAGATCGAGGCCGAAGGGGTCGACGCGAGCCACGGCTCACGTCGTAGCCGTCCCCGTGGTAAAGGCGCAAGCATGGCAAGCGAACGCCCCGCCGTGGTCTCGATTCAGGACCTCGCCAAGCACGTCGGCACGGAGGTCGTGCTGCAGGGCTGGCTCTACAATAAGCGCTCGAGCGGCAAGCTACACTTCCTCGAGGTGCGTGACGGCTCGGGCATCACCCAGTGCGTCATGGCGAAGGCTGACGTCGGAGAAGACGTCTTCGTCGCGGCGGACGGGCTCCAGCAAGAGGCCTCGCTCCGCGTGAGCGGCAAGGTCGTCGCGCACCCGAAGCGCGAGGGCGTCTACGAGCTGCAGGCCACCGGCTTCGAGCTCGTGGCAGCGCCGAGCGAGGCGTACCCCATCACGAAGAAAGAGCACGGGCCGGACTTCCTCATGGACCACCGGCACCTCTGGCTCCGCAGCAAGCGGCAGCACGCGATCATGCGGGTCCGCCACACGATCGTGACCGCGATCCGCGAGTTCTTCGATGACCGCGGCTTTACGCTGATCGACGCACCGATCTTCACGCCGAGCGCCTGCGAGGGAACGAGCACGCTGTTCGAGACCGACTATCACGGTCAGCCCGCCTACCTCACCCAGTCGGGTCAGCTCTACATGGAGGCCGCTGCCGCGGCGTTCGGCAAGGCGTACTGCTTCGGGCCCACCTTCCGCGCCGAGAAGAGCAAGACGCGCCGCCACCTGGCCGAGTTCTGGATGGTCGAGCCAGAGGTGGCGTTCACCGATCTCGAAGGCGTGATGGACCTCGCCGAGGACTTCATCTGCCACATCGTCGGACGGGTGCTCGAGCGCCGAAGGCCCGAGCTCGCAGAGCTCGAGCGTGACGTCGCCGCGCTCGAGAAAATCCAGAAGCCCTTCCCCCGCGTGACGTACACCGACGCCGTCAACCTCGTCGCCGAGGAGCGCGCCAAGCTCGAGGCCGCAAGCGAGGCACCGCGGCTCGAGTGGGGCAACGACTTCGGCGCCGAGGACGAGACGCTCCTCGCGAAGCGCTTCGACCGCCCCGTGATGGTCCACCGCTGGCCGGAAGAGGTGAAGGCCTTTTACATGAAGCGAGACCCGGCCGACCCCCGCCTGGCGCTTGGCGTAGACGTGATCGCGCCCGAGGGTTACGGCGAGGTGATCGGCGGCGGGCAGCGCGAGGAGAGCCTCGAGGTGCTCGACGCGGCGATCCAAAAGCACGGGCTGCCGATGGACGCGTTCGAGTGGTACCGCGACATCCGGAAGTACGGGGGCTTCCCGCACGGCGGCTTTGGCCTCGGGCTCGAGCGCATGGTGTCGTGGATGTGCGGCCTCGGTCACGTGCGCGAGACCATCCCGTTTCCTCGAATGCTGAACCGGCTGTCCCCCTGAAGAGCCGCGGCAGCTTCGCGGCGAGGGTTTTCGCTTGCGCGGTCCACGCGCCGAGCGAACGCTACTTATGGGGTCCCTTCGTATGGCAAGACTCGTCGGGCTCCTCGCCAACCGCGCCGACCTGCCCTGGCGCTTCGCCGCGGCCGAACGGCGCCTTGGAACGGCCTCCCCGTTTCACATCGCGAACGCGACCCAACAGCCGTGGGGCTACGGGCTCGGCTTCTTGCAGGGCGGCGAGCTTCTGCTCTCACGACGGCCGAACGACGATCGCCGCGAGCTTGACCTCGCGGCGGTGCTCGGCGAGGTGCGCAGCGACCTCGTCGTGACCCACGTCCGCACCGCGTCCGTCTCGCGCCTGACGTCCGACAACACGCACCCGTTTCGCTACGGCGAGTGGCTCTACGCCGACACGGGCGCGGACCCGGCCCTCGCGTCGCTCCGCCATCGATTGATTTCGATCATGCCCGAGTTCCTGGCGCGGGGGCTCCGCGGCGACACCGGGAGCGAGCTCGTCTTTCACCTCGTGCTGGGCGCGCTCCACCGCGCGGGACGGCTCGAAGGCCGCGGCGCTCCTACCGAAGCGGTCGCAGACGCGCTCGCCGCCGCGTTCGTCGACCTCGCGCGCGTCGCCGACTCAGAGGCCTCGAGCGAGGCGGAGCGCGCGGCGATCATCAAGCGAAACGTAATCGTGGCATCACCGGCGGAGCTCGTGGTGACGCGCGGAGGACCGCCGGTCGCGTATCGAACTCTGGTCGGGCGCGAGGAGCTCGCCTCGCTGTTCGACGACGAAGGGCCGCTGCGACTTCGGACGCTCGAGCTCGACACCTGCAGGCTGGTGGTGGTGGCGTCGGACTTCGACGGGGACGCGCCGCCTCCGGGGTGGACGCCGCTCGCCGAGGGAGCGAGGATGTGCGTCCGACGCGACGATGAGCCGCACCTCTTCTGAAGCAGCCGACGCATCCGCGCGCAACGAACGTGCGGCTGTGCGAACGGGGCTCGTCGCGACCGTTGGGCTCGCGCTCGTCGTCGGATGTGCCACGGCGGGCGGCGGCTTCGCGAGCGCGCGACGGTTGCCGAGCGAACCGGCGCGCCCCGACGGCGTCGCGCTCGACCGATCGAACTCGCTCGCTCCGCCCCGAGGACGCGCCGACGCGAGCGAGGGTGTGGTGACGCTGCGGACCCCGCTCGGCGTCGATGCGGCTCGCCGGACGTTGCGCGAGTTCTTCGAGGCGGTCGTCGCCGAAGACGTCGGGCGGCTCGGCGCGCTCGCGAGCCCGACCGCGGTCGTGAGCGACCTGCGGAGCGGCGCGGCCGATCGCGCCCAAAACTTTGGGTTCTCCTGGCGGCTGCGCTTCGGAAAGCACGACTTCCTCGGGCTCGCCCCCGCGAGCCTCTACCGGGAGAGCGAGCTCGAGAGCTTCGACGCGCGCGATCCGGGCTCGCTGCCGCTCGAGCTCCGCGGGGCCAACTCGGGCGAAGCACCGGAGCCCGAAGACGTGATTTTGCGCGCGACCATCCTCTCGCAAGGCACGAAGGGCGAGCGACTCTTCGGCGATACGCTGACGTTCTGGCTGCGACGGGTCGAGGAGCGCTACGTAGTGAGCCGAGTCGCAGAGGAAGTTCCCGAGTGAGCCGGTCGAAGATTTCGACACGCAGCCTCGAGACGCGTACGGTCTTCTACTGATGTCTTCGGTGAAAGTCGCGTTCGTCGCCTCGGGGGGTGCAGCGCGTGGCCTCGCACATTTGGGTGTGCTGAAGGCGTGTGAGGAGCTCGGCCTCGTGCCCGAGATCTTCGTTGGGACGAGCTCCGGTGCGCTCGTCGGCGCGATGTACGGACAGGACGTCCCGCTCGACGTGATGCTCGATGGCTACCGACTGCCGTGGCGCCGACGCCATCAAGGCCCACGACTCCACATGTCGACGTTCCTCGGCATGCCCACGCCGGAGGAGCTGCTCGACTTCGGGCACCTGACGTCGGGCCTGTTCTCGATTCGAAGGCTCGAGGTCTACCTGCGGCGTCACTTGCCGATCAACGACTTTCGTCAGCTGCCGAAGCCGGTCTACGTCACCGCGGTCGACATCGACTCCGGGGAGCGCGCCGTGTTCGGTCCCGGCTCGAACGAAGCCGTCCCGGTGAGCGAGGCCGTGGCGGCGAGCTGTTGCGTCCCCGGCCTCTTTCGACCGATCGAGGTAGGCGGTCGCTTCTACGTCGACGGCGAGGTCGCGCGCACCCTCTCCGCAGACATCGCCGTCGAGGCCGGGGCTGACGTGGTGATCATCTCGAACATCTACCGGCCGCAGCGCGATCGCGGCTCGAAACGATCGCTCGCTCAGAAGGGCATGCACCGCGTGCTCCGCCAGTCGCTCTCGACGCTCTTGACCGAGAAGGAGCGCCGGGGCGTCGAGGTCCTCGCGCACCGATACCCACACGTCACCTTCATCGACATCGCGCCCGACCTCGGACCGTACGGCTACCTGAACCGCTTCTCCGCGCGACCGGTCGTGCTGCGCGGCTACGGCACCGCGCTCCGCGCGCTCGCGAGCGCGAAGGCCGACGGGGTGTTCGACCGAGTCCTGCCACGCGCCTCGGACGTTAGCCTGCCGGGCGCCGACGACGGCGCGGCCGACGTGAGCGGGAGCCTCGCGACTCGGCCCGGCCTACGCATCGTCGGGTGACGAGCGCCCCTGCCGCTCGACGACTCCTGCGCGCTCGAGCGTCCATAGGCGCTTTTCGGGTTCTCGCGGAATGTCGACTCGGCTATCCCGGTTTCGCTCGATGAAGACCTCGATGATCGCCCCGCTCGCGAACTTCGGCCGCGCGCTCGCATGCGCCGCGTGCCTCGTGCTGACGGGCACATCGGCGGTCGGCTGCGCGACGCACTTCATCCCGAACACGGATGTCGAGGATACGTCGGAGCATCGCAGGGTCGTCGCGTTCTGCGAGGCCTACCGAAAGGGGGTCGAGCGTAAAGACGTGCCGACGCTGCTCGGCATGGCGTCGCCGAGCTACTACGAAGAGGGGCCGAACGCCGACGCGAGCGACGACCTCGACTACGCCGGCCTGAAGAGCTACCTGACGAACAGGTTCGAGGGCGCGAACAACATCCGCTACGAGGTCCGCTATCGGCGGATCACCTTCGAGAAGCGCAAGTGCCTGCGCTCGGACGTGAAGTGCGACCGCGTGCTCGTCGACTACACGTACAGCGGCAGCTACCGCCTCGGAACGAAGGACGGCGAGAAGTGGAAGAGCACGGTCGAGGAGAACCGCCTCGAGCTCGTGCCTCACGGTGAGACTTTCCTGATCGTCACCGGGATGTGAGCCCGCTCTCGTTGCGGGCGACGCGAGCTCGCCCGGGGGCGTCATCCTGCGCCGTCACCCCTCCGTGAGCGCCACCGCCGCCCCGCCACGCGCGAGCGAGCGCTGCCCCGCCTCGAGGACGCGCACCACGTCGCGGCCCGACGCGAGCCCGGAGCGAGGCGCCGCCGCCCCTCGCACGACCGCGACGAAGTGCGACAGCTCGGCCTGCAGCGGCTCGATGGGCTCGAGCCGCGGGATCGCGATGTCTCCCTGACGGAGCGCGACGAGCTCGGCGAAGCTCGCGAAGTCCGTCCGCGGGCCACCCTCGACGTCAAAGATGCGGACCTTGTCGCTCGGCTCCATGTCGTCGAAGGTCACCATGCGCTCCTCACCGACCACCGTGAGCTGGCGGCGTTTGTGCGGATCGAGCCACGAGACGTGGAGCGCGGCGAGCACCCCCTGCGGGAACGAGAGGTGCGCGAACACGACGTCCTCGATGCCCGGACGAACGTAGGCGGCCCCCCGCAACGCGACGGAGTCAGGCAGACCGCCGAGGAGGTCGAGCATCATCGACAGATCGTGCGGGGCGAGGCTCCACCAGGCGTTCTCGGTGGCGCGGATCGTCCCGAGGTTGACGCGCGTCGCGTAGAGGTATCGTACGCGGCCCAGCGCGCCGCCGAGACAGAGCTCGCGAAGCTTCGCCATCGCGGGGTGGTACAGCATGAGGTGGCCGACGAGGACCGTGCGACCGGAGGACCGCGCCGCGTCCTCGATGCGTCGGCACTCGTCGACCGACATCGCGAGCGGCTTCTCGACGAGCACGTGCTTGCCCGCCATGAGCCCATCGACGGCGACCGCCGCGTGCGACGAAGGTGGCGTCGCGACGACGAGCCCCTCGACCGTCGGGTCGGCGAGCACGGCGGACGGCGCCTCGGCGACGGCGAGACCGAGCGCCGCCGCGCATGCGCGCGCCTCGCCGGAGGGGTCGACCACGCACGCGACGACGACTCCGGGCATCGCGGCGAGGGAGCGCGCGACCGTCCGGCCCCAGCGGCCGGCCCCAAACACCGCGAGGCGCGTCACGAGGGCACCTCCGCGAGGACACCGCCTCGCTCCTCGTACTGGGAGCCGCACTCGCCGCACGACGGAGACGCTCCGCTCGCGAGCCCATGGCCACATCGGCAGACCCAGCCGACGCGACGCGCCGGCACGCCGACGACTTGCTCAAAATCAAGCACGTCTCGAGTCACCACCGCGCCCGCCCCGACGAGCGCGTAGCGCCCGATCGTCGTGCCGCAGACGATGGTGGCATTCGCCCCGAGCGAGGCTCCCTTGCGGACGAGCGTCGAGACGAATGCGTGCCGCCGCGACACGAACGCGCGCGGCCGCGTGACGTTCGTGAACACCACCGACGGCCCGCAGAAGACGTCCTCCTCGAGCGTGACGCCGTCGTACACGCTCACGTTATTCTGCAACCGCGAGCGGTCGCCGACGCGGGCGGTGGGCGCGATGTAGCAGCCCTGCCCGACCACGCAGTCGGCGCCGATCGAGGCCCCACTCGCGACGTGAACGAAGTGCCAGACGCGCGTGCGTGGGCCGATCGACGCGCCCGGATCGCACACCACGGAGGGGTGCACCGAGGCGGACGGATCGACCTCGCCGCCCGACGTCACGGCGCAGCTCCGCGGTAGAATTCGCGAATCGCGGACACGACGCGCTCCTGGTCCGAAGGCTCGAGCCCGGGGGACATCGGCAAGCTCAGCGCGTCCCGACACACGGCCTCGGCGTTGGGACAGTCCCCCTCGCGCCCGCCGAGCGACGCGAAACACGGCTGCAGGTGCAGCGGTCGCGGGTAGTACACCCCGACCCCGATGCCACGGAGGAACAGGTGCTCGCGCAGCGCGTCGCGTCGCACGCAGCGCACGACGAAGTGATGGACGACCTCGGTCCCGACCGTCGGAGCCTCCGGCACGCGAACGACGTCCTCGAGCCTCGCGGCGCAAAAGAGCTCGCGGTAACGACGGGCGCGCTCGCGCCGCATTGCGCCGAAACGTTCGAGGAATGAAAGCTTCGCAGCGAGTACCGCAGCCTGGAGCGCGTCGAGGCGGCTGTTCATGCCGACCTCGTCGTGGACGCCCGCGTACCCGCCGTGCGCCCGCAGCCGACGAAGCCGCGGGGCGTCCTCGGCGCGGCGGCAGAGCACCATGCCGCCGTCGCCCCAGCCGCCGAGGTTCTTCGATGGGTGAAAGGAGAGGCAGCCAAAGTCTCCGAACGCGCCCGCGCGCACCCCGTCGAGCTCGGCGTCGATCGCCTGGGCGGCGTCCTCGATCACGGCGAGCCCGCGGGTCGTCGCGAGCTCAAGGATCTCGGGCATCGGTGCGACTCGACCAAACAGGTGGACCGGGACGAAGGCGCGGACCTTCGCCGTGGTGACGCGCTCGAGCGACGCGGCGTCGACGTTGAAGCTCCCCTCCGCGACGTCCGCGAACCTGGGCGTCGCCCCGACCCGCACGATGGCTCCCGCCGTCGCAAAGTACGAGAGCGCGGTGGTGACGACCTCGTCCCCAGGGCCGACGCCCGCCGCGGTCAGCGCCAGCACGAGGGCGTCACTGCCGTTCGCGACCCCCACCGCCTCCGGGACACCGACGCGCTCGGCGATCGACCGCTCGAAGCGCGCGACCTCGTCGCCGAGGATGAACTCTTGGGCGTCCGCGACGCGCGCGACAGCCGCGCGCACCGCGTCACCGACGAGGGCGTCCTCGGCGGGCAGATCGACGAGCGGGATGGGACGCACGTCGCGACGCTGTGACAGCACGCCGCCGCCGTAAAGGGGCCGCCGCTTTCCAGGGGCCGACGACGCTGCTACACCTCTCGTCCATGAACGACGAGTCGACCTTCCAGACGTTCGAGGAGTTCTGGCCCTTCTACGTACGCGAGCACTCGGATCCGATGAACCGACGGCTTCACTTCGTCGGGACTTCGCTCGCGCTCGGCGCCGTCGCCTACGCCGCCCTCCGCCGCAAGCCGAAGGCGTTGCTCTTCGCGCCGCTCCTCGGCTACGGGTTCGCCTGGGTCGGTCACTTCCTCGTCGAGAAGAACCGCCCGGCCACCTTCAAGCACCCGCTCTGGTCGCTGCGCGGAGATTTCGTCATGTGGACGAAAATGCTCGCGGGCACGATGGACGAGGAGGTCCGCCGTGTCATGGAGGCCGAGATGCAGGCCGCCTCGAACGACGAGCACGATGACGCTCCTCCGGCGACGGAGTCCGCCCCGGGCGGCTCGTCCGAGCGACTCAACTGACCTCCGCCTCGCTTGACCACGAGGACCGCATGACCGCGATCACTCAAGATGCCGAGCGCCTCGAGCACGCGGCGAACGCCGCCTCCCGACTCCGCGAGGCCATCGGCGCCGTCGTCGTCGGGCAAGAGTCGGTCGTCGACGCGATGCTGGTGACGCTCGCGACGCGCGGACACGCCTTGCTCGTCGGTGTCCCCGGACTCGCCAAGACCTTGCTCGTGTCGTCGCTCGCGAAGGCACTCGATCTGAGCTTCGGTCGGGTGCAGTTCACGCCCGACCTCTTGCCCGCCGACATCACCGGGACCGATGTGCTGCAGGAGCGCGACGGGCATCGTCAACTGCAGTTCCTCCCCGGCCCGATCTTCCACAACCTCGTGCTCGCCGACGAGATCAACCGCACGCCGCCGAAGACCCAGGCCGCACTGCTCCAGGCGATGCAGGAGCGTGAGGTGACGGTCGGGCCGACGACGCACCCGCTGCCGCGGCCCTTCCAGGTGTTCGCGACGCGCAATCCGGTGGAGCAGGAAGGCACCTATCCGCTGCCGGAGGCGCAGCGCGATCGCTTCCTCCTCGAGATCCAGGTCGACTACCCGTCCGCCGCCGAGGAGCGCGAGGTCGCGCTCCGAACGACCTCGAGCATCGCGCCGGTCGTCACGCCGGTCGTCACCCGCGACGAGCTGGAGGCGATGACCACGCTCGTGCCGCGGATCCCCGTCACCGACGAAGCGGTCGACCTCGCCGTGAAGCTGGTGCGCGCGACCCGCCCTGGCGAGCTCGACGCGCTCTCCGACGTCCGTGAGTACGTCCGCTTCGGCGCAGGTCCGCGAGGCAGTCAGGCGCTGGTCCTCGCGGCGAAGGCTCGCGCGGCGCTGCGGGGCGAGGCGGCCGCGGACGTCGAGGATGTCCGCGCGCTGATCGTGCCGACGTTGCGCCATCGGCTCGTCCTCTCGTACCGCGCGGACGCCGACGGGCTGGACGCGACCGAGCTGCTCGAGCGCATCCGCCGTCACGTGACGTGAGCGCCCGCAGCCCGCTCCCCATCGACGCGCTGTTGCCGCGCCTGGTCGCGTCGGTCGAGGCTCGCGGCGCAGTCGTCCTCGAGGCAGCCCCGGGCGCAGGCAAGACCACCCGAGTCCCCGCGGCGCTGCTGGAGGCGCGCGCAATCCGCGGGAAAATCCTGGTTCTCGAGCCGCGACGCATCGCAGCGCGAGCGGCCGCCGCGCGCGTCGCGCACGAGCTCGGCGAAGCGGTCGGCGGCCTTGTCGGATATCAAGTCAGGCTCGACTCGAGGCTCTCCGAGCGAACCCGCATCGTCTTCATGACGGAGGGGGTCCTCACGCGGCAGTTGATGCGCGATCCGACGCTCTCCGGGGTAGGCGCGGTGATCCTGGACGAGGTCCACGAGCGCCACATCCACACCGACATCGCGCTCGCGCTCGTGACGCACCTTCGCCGCACTCGCCGGCCGGATCTTCGGCTCGTCGTGATGTCGGCGACGCTCGACGCGGCGCCGGTCGCAGCGCTGCTCGATGCCGACTCGCTCGTGTGCGACGTGCCCGCGCACCCGGTCACCTTCGAATACGCGCCGAGCCGCGAGCCCCTCGAGACGCAGGTCGCGATCGCCGTCCGCAAGGCCTTGCGCGAGCGCCCCGATGGTCACGTCCTCGTGTTCCTGCCGGGCGCCGGCGAGATCCAGCGGACCATCGAGCGCTGCGGAGCGCTCGCGCGAGACGAGGGGGTGAACGTCCTCCCGCTCCACGGCTCGCTCGGCCCCGACGAGCAGGACGCGGCGCTCTCGCCATCCGAGAGGCGCAAGGTGATCGTGGCGACGAACGTCGCCGAGAGCTCGCTCACCATCGACGGTGTCCGCACGGTGATCGACTCGGGCCTCGCCAAGGTCGCACAGCTCGCCCCCGGCACCACCGTCGAGAGCCTGAAGATCGAGCGCATCAGCCGAGCCTCCGCCATTCAGCGGGCAGGGCGCGCGGGCAGGACGGCACCGGGGCACGCGGTTCGCCTCTACACGGAGTTCGACTTTCAGACGCGCCCCGAGTTCGACGTCCCTGAGATTCTGCGCTCGGATCTGTCCGACGTGGTCTTGACGGTGCTCGTCGCCGGCGCGTCCGCGGGCGCGCTGCCGTGGCTCTCGCCGCTGCCGCCCGATGCGCTGGCCGCCGCCGAAGCGCTGCTCGGTCGGCTCGGCGCCGTCGCGAACGGGGCGCTGACGGAGCTCGGACGCCGCATGGCGGCGATGCCCGTCCATCCGCGCATCGCGAGGGTGGTCCTCGAAGCCGAGCGCCTCGGCTACGGCGAGAGCGGTGCCGCGATAGGGGCGCTGCTCGTCGAAGAGATCGCGAGCGAACGAGGCCAAAATTTCTGGGCAGAGCTTCAGCGCTTCGAGGCCTTCCTCGTTGAGCGGGGCCGCGGCCGTCGCGAGCCAGGCGAGGGTCACCGTCGTGGCTCTCTCGGCGCAGCGGCGCGCGCCTACACCGAGCTCGTGCGGCACGTCGATCCGCGCTCCCTCGACCGCCCTTCGCACCCTGAGGACCACGCGCTTGCGCTGTCGCTCCTCGCGGGCTACCCGGACCGCGTCGGGCGGCGGAGCGGCAAGCCGACGACCGGGACCGCAAGCGACCGCGGCCTCGCCGTGACGCTCTACGATGGCTCGTCGGCGGTGCTCCGCGATCCGTCAGCCGTCGGGGGCGACGGCTGCACCCTCATCGTCTCGGGCCGCGACTCTGGGGCGCAAGGACACGTACAGGTGAACCTCGCGGTGCCGCTCCGCGCGGACTGGATCCTCGAGGCGCAGGGCGACCACGTCGAGGCGGAGTCCGAGGTCGAGCTCAACCGGGCGACGACGCGCATCGAGTCGATCGATCGCCTTCGCTACGGGCGTATCGTCCTCGACGAGTCGCGGAGTTCGGCGGCGGGGACGCCCGCGGGGACTCGCCTGCTCGTCGATGAGTTCTTCGCGCGCGGCCTCGACAAGGTCGGCTCGCTCGAGGCGCTCCATCCGCGGGCAAGACGGGCCGAGGCCTCGGGGTTCACGTCGATCGAGCCCGCGTTGCGCGCGACGCTCGCGACGGCGGCCGAGTCCGTTGCGAGCCTCGACGAGCTCGCGGCCCTCGATCTCGCGTCACTGTTCTTCGCCGATCATCCCGACGTCGCGCGCGAGCTCGCACGCGTTGCCCCGAGCGCGGTTCGTCTCCCGACCGGGCGCGACCTGGCCATCGCATACCCACCCGATGCGCCTCCCTTCGTCGAGAGCTACCTGCAAGACTTCTTCGGGATGAGCGCGTCGCCCCGCGTCGGCGACATCGCGGTCGTGATTCACCTCTGGGCGCCGAACCGTCGGCCCGTCCAGGTCACGTCCGATCTCGCGAGCTTCTGGCGGACGACCTACCCCGAGCTGCGCCGCTCGCTGATGCGCCGTTACCCGAAGCACTACTGGCCGGAGGATCCGACCGACGCCAAGGCGACGCGCTTCGCGCGCCATGCGTGAGGTACGTGGCGGGCGGGACCATGGGGCGCGGACGGAGCGCCGCGCTACGGCACGACGAGTGCACCCGTCCTGACGCATGGCCGAACCATCTCGCGCAGGCTCCGCCCCAAGCACCTCGTCCTCCCGCTCGAACACGAGCCTGGTCAACGCCGTCCTCGGCTTGTGGCTTGCGTGCTCGGCGCTCCTCTGGTCTCACCCGCCGCCGCAGCGCGCCAACGCGCTGAGCACCGGCGCCGTGCTCGTGGCCCCTCACCGCGCGGCCCCACCGCCGCCGCGCGCTGAGCCTCGCGGAAGCTCCGCGAGGGAGGGCTCGCCTCATCCCCGCCACGCCGCGAGCCACCGCCGTCCCGCCGCCGCGACGATGACGAGCATCGCCGTCATCGCGAGCGCGCAGAGTCCGGAGAGCAGCCAGCCTTGGAAGACGAGCTCGGGCTTGCCGCCGCGGATCAGCCTCGGCACAAAATTGCTGGTGATCAACTGATAGCCCGCCCACTGCGTGGCCGTACCCACGAACGCGAGTGGTACGAGCGTGACCCACGCATACCGCCCTCGCCCCGCGTTGACGATCATCGTGGTCGCGGCGGCGAGCGCGATGCACGCGAGCAACTGGTTCGAAATCCCGAGCATCGGCCAGATCGTCGCGATCGAGCCGCTCCACACGAAGTAGCCCCAGCTCACGCAGACGAGCGAGGTGGCGAGCACGGTGCCCGGCATCCAGTCGGTCTGAGCGAACTTGGGATGAAGCCGACCGCCGAACTCCTGCACGAGGAAGCGCGCCACGCGCGTGCCAGTGTCCACCGTCGTCAGGATGAACAGCGCCTCGAACATGATCGCGAAGTGGTACCAGTACGACATCAGGTGCCGAAATCCAGGCAGACTCGAGAACACCTGGCTGATGCCGACCGCGAGCGAGACCGCGCCGCCGGGCCTCCCGTCGAGCCGCTCACCGATTTGCTCCGCGAGCTCGGGCAAGTGCTCGGTCGACATTCCGAGCAGCGCAAACTTGTCGGGCGGGGTGTTGATCGCGAAGTAATCGCCCTGCGACAGCGACGCGGCGGCGATGAGCGCCACCACGCCGACGATCGCCTCGCCGAGCATCGCCCCGTAGCCGATCGGGCGCGCGTGCGACTCCTTCTCGATCATCTTCGGCGTGGTGCCGCTCGCGACGAGCCCGTGGAATCCGCTGATCGCGCCACAGGCGATCGTGATGAACACGAAGGGGAAGAGCTTTCCGGGGACGATCGGACCACCGTTGGTGAACTGCGATACGGCCGGCATCTCGAGCCGTGGGTTCACGATCACGATCCCGAGGATGAGGAGCACGATCGTCCCGAGCTTCATGTAGGACGAGAGGTAATCTCGCGGACACAGCAGCATCCACACCGGGAGCACGCTCGCGACGAAGCCGTAGCCCGCGAGGCACAGGGTCAGCGTGTGCTCGGAGAGGAGGAACGACGACGCGAACGGCGACGAGGCGATGGTCTTTCCGTAACCGACCGAAAAGAGCAGCAACACCACGCCGATCGCCGAGGCCTCGCGGATCCTGCCTGGGCGGATGCGGTGCATGTAGAGCCCCATGAAGAGCGCGATGGGCACGGTCATCCCGATCGTAAAGGTCCCCCACGGGCTCTCCGCGAGCGCCGTGACGACCACCTTCGCCATCGCCGCGATCGCGATGACGACGATGAACAGCACCGCGAAGCCCGCGACGAGGCCCGCGCTCGGACCGATCTCGGCGCGGACGATCTCGGCGAGGCTCTTCCCGTCGCGCCGCACCGACGCGCTCAGGATCACGAAGTCGTGAACGGCGCCGCCGAGCACCACGCCGATGAGGATCCACAGGTAGCCCGGGAGGAAGCCGAACTGCGCGGCGAGGACCGGACCGACGAGCGGCCCAGCGCCCGTGATCGCGGCGAAGTGGTGCCCGAAGAGGACCCACTTGTTCGTCGGCACATAGTTATGTCCGTCCTCGAATCGATACGCCGGCGTTACGCGCGTGTCGTCGAGGACCAGCACCTTCGTCGCGATGAAGGCGCTGTAGTAGCGGTACGCGATGGCGACGACCATCACCGCACCGAGCATGAGGGGGAGAGCTCGCACCTCCCGACGGTTACAGGAGCGGCCCGCCCCCTTCAACCGAGCATCGCGCTACCGAAGGGCGCTCGTCAGAACTCGCATTGGCCTGTCGCCTGGTTGCAGCTCGTACCGGGTGCAACCGAGGGGCAGACGTTGCCGAAGAACTGAAAGCATGGCGGACCGCACGCGCGGATGGTGCGCGTGTAGCAGATGTATCCCGGCACGCCGGCGCAGTCGGCGTCGGTGGCGCAGCGGCAACTGAAGTCGTCCGGGATCCCGTTGTCGTTCTGATCCTTGCCGTCGCAGTCCTCGAGCGGGCTCGCGAAGGGGCTCGCGTCGCAGTCGGAATCGGCAGCATCGACCTTGCCATCGCAGTCGTCATCGACGCCGTTCGTGCAGCGCGCGACCCCGAATTCGGCCTGTCCGGGCGCGCCGCCGTTGCAGGTCGCGCACGGCGGCGTCGACGCGCAGCTCGCGTCGCCGCAGTCGATGTAGACGTCGCCGTCGTTGTCCTTGCCATCAACGCAGCGGGCGGCGCTCGACTCGGTCGGGTTCGGCTCGATCTCGACGTGGAGCACGTATGGCCCCTCGTTCGCGCCGAGGTTCGGGTCGATGGTGAAGCCGTCGAGGAACACGTAGTACGTGCCCGGGTAGAGCACGTCAAAGTCGACCGCAGCGGCCCACTTCTTCCCGCCGCTGTCGTCGTCGCAAGCGAGCTCGGGGCCCTCGCCACAACTGCCGAAGCGAACGTAGAGGATCGAGTCGAACGACGTGCCCTTCGAGTCGAGGTGCACGCGCGCGGGTTGGTTCAGGGTGAACGAGAAGACCGCCTCGCCCGCACCGCCGCCGCACGACGCCGCCGACTTGCTCACGAAGCCGGTGGTGTCGCCGGTGTACGTGCCCGTCCCGGAGATGAGCTTCGCGGTGAGGCAATTGCCGTTCTGCGAGGCGCAGAGCGGGTTCTGCGCGCAGTCGGTGTCGTCGCAGTCGGTCGCGCCGTCCTTGTCATCGTCGAGGTCGTTGTTGCACGCCTCGGACTTCGGCTCGCAGCCGGGCGCGAAGACGCAGGCGTCATCGGCGCAGTCGACGACCCCATCGCAGTCGTCGTCCTTGCCGTTGTCGCAGTCCTCGGCCTGGCAGCTCTTGCAGGCGAGGTTCGCGACGCAGCTCGGATCGGCGCAGTCGACCTTGCCGTCGCAGTCGTTGTCGACGAAATCCCCGCACGCTTCCGGGATCCCGGGCGGCGTGCAGGCGCAGGGGCCGAGGCCCTTGCAGCTCGGATCCGCGCAGTCGACGAGCAAATCGCAGTCGTCGTCCTTGCCGTTCCCGCAATCCTCGAAGGTCGCCTGACACTGGCACGCCTTCGACGCGGCGCAGCTCGTGTCGGCGCAGTCGAGCGCGCCGTCGCAGTCGTCGTCGATGCCGTCGTCGCAGGCGACCTCAGTCGCCGCGCAGCCGCAGGCCGGCGTGCCGATGCAGTCGGCGTCGTTGCAATCGACGGTCGCGTCGCAGTCCTCGTCGGCGCCATTCGCGCAATCCTCGGCGCCGGACGGAACGCAGCCGCAGGCGACGCCCGAGCAGGCCGGATCGAGGCAGTCCGCGACGCCGTTGCAGTCGTTGTCGGCCGCGTCGGCGCAGCTCTCGGCGAGGCCGGGGCGCGCGTTCGGGTTCTTGTCGTTGCAGTCGTCGCCACCGCAGGCGAGGGCGACCGCACCGTCGCCATCGTCGTCGCGAACGAACGCCGTGCACGCGCCGCCCTCGCAGCTGTCGGTGGTGCACGGGTCGCCGTCGTCGCATTCGAAATCGGCGGAGCACGTCCCGCCGCCCATACCGCCCGCACCGCCGATGCCGCCCGCGCCACCGACCGAACCACCCGTCCCGCCGACGCCGCCCGCGCCGCCGACCTCGCCCGAGCCCGCTGAGCGACGGCCGAGCGAGATGCCGGTTCGGCCGCACGCCTCGACCACCAGGAGCGCCGCGAGCAGCGAGAAGAAGGCGCGACCAGGGGGCAGTCGGATCATGGACACCGGGAAAGCCTACGCGGTCACCGCGCGCTCGACAAACGATACAGCGCCTCGAGCGGAGTCGACCGGGCTTACTTTGCGGGTGAGGCGGCCTCTGCTACGGAGCGCCCATGAGTGCGCCACCGTCCGACGCAGCGCCGTCGGCGACGATCATCCGACCTCCCGAGGGCCTCGCGCGCGGTCGCTACACGACCAGCGCGCCGGTGGTCGTTGGTGCGGCGGCCGCGCTGCTCGCGCTCGCGCTCGGCTTGACGCTCCGGCGCCTCCGTCGCGGCAAGAGGTCCGAGCCATGAGCGCCGCCCCGACCTCCTCGGACATGAACCTCGAGCGGCTGGTTCGACGCGTCGTCGGCGTGATGATGCTCGGGGTGCTGGTGTACGGCGGGTTCCTCGTCAGCACCGGCCTATCAGACGTCGGCTCACGCTTCGCGTCGTTCGGGTGGTGGTCGTTTGCCGCGGCCTGCTGCCTCTCGATGCTCAACTACCTGCTCCGCTTCGGGAAATGGGAGATCTACCTCGCGATCCTCGGCATTCGCGGTTTGCCCAAGACCGAGAGCCTGCTCACGTTCCTCTCGGGGTTCGTCCTCACGGTGTCGCCGGGCAAGGTCGGCGAGGTCTTCAAATCACTCGTCCTCTACCGAACCCGCGGGGTGCCGCTCGAGCGCTCGGCCCCGATCGTGGTCGCGGAGCGCGTGACCGACTTGATCGGCGTCATCGTGATGATCGTCGTCGGGAGCCTCGGCTTTCGCGGCGGACTCGTGTGGGCCGCCGCCGGGAGCGGGCTCGTGCTCGTGCTCCTCGTCTTCGTCGCGTCACCCAAGCTGTCGCGCGCGATGGTCGACCTCACGCCGCATCTCCCAGGCCCGCTCGGCCGGCTCGGCGCCCGCGTCGCGCCCAAGCTCCACACGGCGCTCGACCAGCTGCGCGAGCTCACGACCCCGTCTCGGCTCGTCCTTCCGACGCTGCTCAGCATCGCGGGTTGGTCGCTCGAAGGTGTGGGACTGTGGCTCATCCTGAAGGGCTTCGCTCAGTCGACGACGCTGACGCTCGCGTCGTTCAGCTACGCGACGGCGACGCTCGCCGGCGCGATCGTTCCCTTGCCTGGCGGCCTCGGCGTGACCGACAAGCTGATTGAGCAGCAGCTGACGCACCTCGGCGGAGTGCCGCTCGCGGTGGCGTTCTCGGCGATGGTGCTGGTGCGCTTCGCCACGCTCTGGTTCGCAGTGCTCGTCGGCTTCGTCGCCCTCGGGCTGCTTCGCGCGCGGCACCCTCGCCTGTCGAGCGGGGAGCCCGCGACGCCGAGCGAGCCGTGAGGTCGCGCGCGTGAACAACGACGAGTCGACGCTCGACGAGGTGGACGACGACGACGCGCTCGAGGCCGCCACGACGGCCGCGGCGGGAGCAGCGCTCGCGCTGTCGGTGTCGGCCACGCACGTTGGCGTGAGAGCGGACAAGGCGCTGGTGGAGCTCCTCGCGGACGCAGGCCACACCGTGACGCGCGCGGAGCTCCAGCGTTGGCTCGAAGCCGGGCTCGCGCTTCGCGACGGACTTCGACTCGACCGGAAGACCCCGCTCCGCGAGGGTGACCGCATCACGGTGACGCTCGGCGCCGGCGCGACCACCGACGCCGTCCCCGATGCCTCGGTCGTGTACGAGGTCGTGCACGAGGACGAGCACTTGATCGTCGTCAACAAGCCGCCGGGCCTCGTCGTTCATCCGGCGCGCGGGCACCGCGGCGGGACCCTCGTCCACGGCTTGCTCGCGCGCGGCGGCTTCGAGCGCGCATCCGCCGATCCCCGCGATCCCGAGGGGCATCTACGGCCTGGGATCGTGCACCGGCTCGACAAGGACACGAGCGGGCTCCTCGTCGTCGCGAAGGATGGGCCGACGCGCGAGGGCCTGAAAACGCTCTTCGCGCGGCACGACATCGAGCGCGAGTACGTCGCCGTCGCGGTCGGTCGGACCCGGTCGGCGCGCTTCGACACCCCGCACGGGCGCCACCCGCAGCACCGCCTGCGCTTCACCTCACGGCTCGACCCGACGCGCGCGGGGGTGCGGCGGGCCGTGACGCGCGTCGAGGCGCTCCGCTCGCTCGCCGACGACCGCGCGACGCTCCTCTCGTGCACGCTCGAGACCGGTCGAACGCACCAGATCCGCGTGCACCTCGCCGATGAAGCGCGGACGCCCATCCTCGGCGATGCGCTCTACGGGGGCGTCCCCTCGGCGGAGCCGCTTCGCGCGGCGGCGCTCGGGCTCGGCAGGCAGGCCCTGCACGCCGCGGTGCTCGGGTTCATCCATCCGAAGACCGGCGAGCGGCTGCGCTGGGAGTGCGCGCCGCCCGACGATTTCCAGCGTACGCTCGAGGCGCTCGGCGGCTCGCTCGCCGATCTCGCGCGACGCCCACGAACGCTCAGGGGCACGTCCAGCTGACGATCACCTTGCCATCGCCGCCCTCGCCCTCGGTGTCGTAGCCCGCGTTCTTGCCCGCGCCGGGCTGTCCTTCGGTCGTGACGCCGAGCGCGCCCTTGCCCGCCGCGCCGACCGTGACGACCACGCTCTTGCCGGCCGTGAGCGCCCCCTTCGCGAAGCTCGTCGTCGCGTAGGCGCCCGCCCCTGCGCCGCCGCCGCCGTAGCCCCAGCCAACGCCGACCCACCACGGACCGAGGCACGCCCAGGCCCCCGCACCGCCGCCGCCCGGGAGCGAGCCAGGCTTGCCGTCGCCCTCTGGCATCCGTCGACCGCGTCCGCCTGGTTGCCCCCCTTTCCGCCCTCGGCGACGAGCTCCCCGAACGTCGACGTCCCACCGTCACTCGCGGCCTCCCCCGCGGAGGTGCTCACTCGAGTCGTCAGTCCCTGGCGACTCGGGGCCGTACGGGGCCGCGTGTCACCAGAGCTTGGACGGCAGGTGCGCCTTCGACCGAACGACGACGTCGACGAGCGCGCGATCGAGCAGGTTCAGCACGTGGAGCTCGGGCGCGACGCGGCCACGGTAGTGCTCGCGCGCGTCGTGGATCTCTTCAGCGAGGACGGTGAAGAGCGTGTCCTTCTCGATCCCCTCGGCGATCTTCTCCTCGTTGTAAAAGACGAGGTCGCTCGCGATCGCGCGAGCCAGGCGCCGCGCATCCTTCTCGGTGTCGATGATGGCCATCGGGACCCAGGCTAACGCGAAGGTCGCGTCCCCGAAAGTTCGATGGCGGCCGCGTCGACGGAGGCCGTGGTAGGCGGACCGAATTTGCGCAATCGAAGCGTCGCCTCGAGCACCGGAGTGTCCGCGAACAGCCGCTCGAGCAGGCGCCGCGCCAGGGTCTCGAGGAGCCGGTACGACGCCGACGTCCCCTCGCGCACGACCAAGCTCGCGAGCGCGTCGTAGTCGTAGACGGCGCTCCGCTCGTCGGTCGCGGGGAGCCGCTCGACGGGCAGCGTGACGTCGAGATCGGCGACGAAATCCTGGGGAAGATCGCGCTCGGCGTCGGACGCGCCGTGGCGCGCTCGGAAGCGGATTCCATCGAGTCGGATCGCGTAGCGCGTGATGCCGGGAGCCATGCGGGTGACCCGATTGTACCACGCGCACGACACTGGCGTCGGAACGAGCTAGTCTGAGGTTCCCCTTCTCTTTGCCATGATCGCCCTTCGACGCTTTCTCCGCCTCGCCCCCCTCGGAATCCTGACGCTCCTCCCACTTGGCGCGTGCTCGTCCGACGTCGACACCACGAGCGGCTCGGGCGGCGACGGCGGAGCCGCGACGACGACCGGCCCGGAGCCGAGCGCGTCGAGCATGGGCGTCGGACCCCAGACGAGCACCGGCGCCGGTCCGAAGGCCCTCACCGTCGCGACCTGGAACGTCCTGAACCTCATCGATGAGAAGAAGAACTCGGGGGTCCCGTTCGAGGACGTCGATCCAAACTACCCGGCGCACCGCGCCGAAATCGCGACCGTGGTCGACACGCTGAGGCCCGACGTGTTCATGCTTCAAGAGGTCGAGAGCCAGGCGGTCCTCGACGCGCTGAACGGCGTCCTCGACAAGAAGTTCGCCTACACGAAGCTCATCGACGGCAACGACCCGCGCGGCATCGACGTCGCGATCTTGAGCGACTACCCGTTCGACAAGGTCGTCTCCCACAAGTCCGACAAATTCCTGAAGAAGGGGACGAGCTCGCCGACGTACAACTACGCACGCGACTGCCTCGAGGTGCACATGACCGTAAACGGCCGCCACGTCGTGATGCTCGGCGTGCACTTCAAGTCGAAAGACTCGGACGACCCCGACAAGCGCCTCGCCGAGGCGCAGCACACGCGCGTCATCGCCAACGGCCTCGCGAAGGCCGACCCGACCGCCGCCATCCTGATGCTGGGCGACTTCAACGACGCGCCCGGGACCGCCACCATGCAGGCGGTGATGGACGGGACGCCACCATTTTTGGGGGTCGCGGACGCCGTCCCCGAGAACGACCGCTGGACCTACAAGTACGCGGGCAAGGTGTTTCTCATCGACCAGATCCTCGCGAACCCGCTCGTCTACGACATGCTCGACCCGGCGACGGTGTCGATCCCGCACACCAATGCGGTCACGAAAGCGAGCGACCACGCCCCGGTTCGAGCCACGTTCCGCATCGACTGACGAGCCCCGTGGGGGCAGCCCAGGGGGGCCCTCGACGAAGGCGCCGAAGCCGTGCGGAGATCGCGCCATTTCCGTGATTTCTTGCTAAGTTGCGACGCTGCGCATGGGCAGCTCCGGGGACGATGGACCGCGCGCGGCAGGGGGGCCGCGGGGGCGCGCTGCGAGCCGCGCGCGCCCGGGTGCGCCATCCTCGGGCGGACGCCGCGACTGGGGAGGCCTCCTCGCTCGGTTGTTCTGCGCGCTCTTCGCGGTGATCGGGGCGATCCCGCTCGCGCTCGGGGCCGTCGTGCGCCTCCCGTCGGTGCAGGACTGGGCCGCTCGAAAGACGGCCGCGCTCATCGAGACGGAGCTCGGCCTCACGGCGTCGTACCGGGTGCGGGTGGTGCCGTGGCCGCTCGGCATCGCGATCGACGAGCTCCAGGTGGAGTCGAGCGATGGAGGTGAGCCCTTCTTGCGCGCGGAGCGCGTCCTCATCCGCCCGCGGCTCTTCGCGCTGCTCGACGGGGAGCTCGACATCGGGGAGGTCCGCGTCGAGGAGCCGTACCTGCGCGCCGTCGTCGTGAACGGACACGTCTCGAACCTCGCGCTGCGTGCTCCGACCGGAGGTCCACCGCCTGAGCCGAAGCGTCGCTTGCCGCTCGCCGCGCTGTCCGTCTCGAACGCCCGACTCGACGTGTCGGTCGACGGTCTGCGCGTCCGCACGCGGGGAACCGACGTCGATCTGACCGTCGATGAGTCGACCCCCGGGGTCGCCGGGGCGCTGCCCCCTCAGCCGGTCGAGCTTTCACTGCGGAGCGGCAGCGTCGCCGTCGACCGGGCGCACCCGTCGCCGACCGGCGAGCGCCTCGACGAGGACCGTATCTGTCGGCTCCAAGCCCGCGCGCGCGTCTCGTCGACCGAGATGTTCTTGCGGCGCCTCGACCTCGAAGGCGCCGTGGACCTCGACCCAGGCCCAGCGACCCGACCGAGCTGCGAGCTGGTCGAAGGGGACTGGCGTCGCCTCGACGTGTCGGCGGCGGGCGTGCGCGTCGCGCTCGATGCGGAGGGCGTCCAGCGCGTCGAGGGTCGGGTGCGGGCCCGTCTCCCGCTCCCGGCCGTGCACCGCTTCGTCGACGTGAGCCCGGTCTCCGGGGCCGTCGAGCTCGACGCGTCGGACCTCGAATACGTGCGCGGAGCGAAGCTGCCGAGGCTCCGAGCCACCCTCTCGGGGACAGGACTCGGCTTCTCGTCGAAGTCGATCGCCGAGCGCTTCGAGGCCAAACTCGAACTCGAGGGCGACGAGGTCCGCGCACACGAGCTGGCGGTCGGTTGGAGCGGCGGCACGGCGACCATCGACGAGGTGCGCGTCTCGCCGTTCGCCGCGGGGCTTCCGCTCGCCGCGACAGGGGTCACGGTGCGCGAGGTCGCGTTCGCCCGGCTCTTCGAGGCCTTGAACGGCAGCCCCAACGCGCATGTCGCCTGGCAGCTCGAGCGCGTGCGCTTCGACACCTTCGGCGGCACCCTGTCGCCGCTCGCCCTGCGCGGCCCCATCGCCGCCGAGACGCGCGACTTCGCGGTCTTCGACCGACCAGCGTGGCGCGAGGACCGCAAGCGGCTGGTCGGCCTCGCGTCCGCGCGGCTTGCCGGCGAGTTCGAGGTCGCCGACGCCGGAATCTTTCTCAACGATCTCACCATCACCGGACCGAAATCCCGCATCTTGACAAACATCAAGCTCCTCTTCGTGCAGGAGCTCGGGGTGAGCCTCAAGGACGGGACGGTCCTCGACCTCTCGGATCTGTCACCGCTCGCCGATTTGGAGGTCGCCGGGCGGGCCCGCATTCGCGCCGAGACGACGGGCGCGTTCACGCACCCCAAGGTTCGCGGCGACCTGACGCTCGAGGACTTCGTGATCGCCGGCCTCCCCGCGGGGACGCTCGCGGGGACGGTCGCGTTCGAGCCGGTCCGGCTGGACCTCACCGACGCGACGCTCACGCACGACGCCTCGATAGCGAAGCTCCCGCACCTCGTCCTCGACTTCGGTCGCGCGCCCGCCGCCCTCGTCATGTCGGCACGCGTCGACACCCGCGCGTCGGGCTTCGACGTCCAGGATTTCCTCGAGATCCTGCGCCTCGAGCAAGAGCCGCTCTACCGGGACCTGCGCGGGCGTGCGCGCGGCAGCGCCGATACGTCGTTCGTGTACGGCGGCCCCGAGGACGCGTGCGGCGGCGGCCGCCTGTCGGTCAGCACCCGCCTCGCGCTCGAGGACGTTCGCGCCCTCGGCCAGCGCTTCGACTCGGGCACGGTCGAGCTCGACTACCTCTGGGACGATCGCCTCGCGGGTTCGCAAGGCGTCGTGGTCGACGTGCACGCCCTCACCCTTCGCCGCGGGGAGGGTACGATCGTCGGTCGCACCTCGATCCGTCACGACGCCGAGATCCAGGGGGACTTCACCGCGACCGCCCTCCCGCTCGAAGCGGTGGACATGCTCGGCCTCGAGCGGCGCGCCGATCGGGTCTTGCCCGAGGGAACGGTGTCGGGCGTCGCGCGCTTCGACGGGACGCTCCAGCGCCTGCGCGGCATGTTCGACGTCTCGATCTCCCCCGTGCGGATCGGGCCCGCGATGTTGCCGTCTTCGCGCATCGAGATCGTGATGGTGCCCGAGTCGCGCCCGGTTGCGTTCGAGGGCAAGAGCGCATGCGACCACCGCTTGGTGAAGGCGAGCGCGGCCTCCCCCGACGACGCGAGCGGGGACGGCTCGAGCGAGGAGGCCGCCACGTTTCAGCTGCGCAAGGGGTCGCTCTTCGGGGGCCAGGCGACGCTCGAGGACATGATCCTCACCCGCGGCGAGCGCCCCATGCTGCGCGAGGGGACGGTGCGCCTCGAGAAACTCGACCTCGGCGCGCTCGCGAACCTCATCGGAGGTGTCGCCTTCTCGTCGGACGCCCCGGTCGGCACGGCGACCGGGGAGCTGCGCCTCGAACAGATGCCGCTCGACAACCCCGCGCTCGGCGAGGCGCGCTTCCGCATCGACGAGCTCGCGCTGTCTCGCGGCGGCACGTCAATGCGGGTCGGCAAGGTCGACCAGGAGCTCGCGCTCACCGCCGACTCGCTGAAGATCCCGACGCTGCCGCTCACCATCTCTCCGCGGCGCGGCCTCGAGGCCACCGTCGTCGTGTCGGGGCGCGTCGAGGAGCTGTCGACGATCCCGCGCTTCGATGTCCACGCGCAGCTCACCCCGCTCGATCTCGGAAAGCTCACCACCGCGCTGCCCTTCGTATCGCGCGCGGGCGGCGTCGTCTCGGGCGGGCTCCGCCTCGACGGGCCTTACTTCCTCCCGACCCTCTCAGGTGAGCTACGCCTCGAGCGCGGCCTCGTACGCTTGACAGGTGTCAACCTACCGCTCGACGACGTCAACGTGCGCGTGCTGATTCGCAATGGAGAGATCGAGATCAAGGAGGCCACCGCGCGGACGGGTGGCTTCGGTCAGCTGAGCCTCACCGCGCAGATGCCGCTGCGAGGGCTCGACGTCGCCGAGGTGAACGCGACCTTGACGGCCCGGGACGTCGCGCTGCCCCTCGCCGATGGCGTGAAGGCCACGGCGAACGCCGCGCTGAAGCTCGCCTATCGGCCTGGCGTCGGGCCCAAGGCGACCGACGCGTCGGCGGCGAGTTCGGGCGGGAGAGCGCTCCCGCAAGTGTCGGGCACCGTCTCGCTGTCGAGCTTCACCTACGCGCGCCCGATCGCCTTCCGCCTCGATCTCGATCAGCTCACCGGCAAGAGCCGGACGGTGGTCGAGACCTACGACCCGAACAACGACCTCGTGACCTTCGACGTCGCCGTCGTGTCGCCGCGCCCGCTCCGCGTCGTCAACAACCTCATCGACACGAGCCTCGAGGTGTCTCAGCCCGGGCTGCGCTTGACCGGTACCAACCAGCGGTTCGGCGCGCGTGGCAGCCTTCGCCTCGAGCCAAACTCGAAGCTCTTCATCCAGGGCCACGACTTCCGCATCCGTGAGGGTCGCATCGACTTCGACAACCCGACGCGCGTGACCCCTCGACTCGACGTGCTCGCGGAGACCGAGATCCGTCGCTACGCCTCGAGCGGCACGACGAGCACCGCCTCCGCGACCACCGGAGGCGCCGACGCGAGCGCGAGCGCGGGCAACGTGTGGCGTGTGACGATGCACGCGACCGGCGACACCGAGGCGCCGGCGCTCCAGCTCTCGAGCGATCCGCCGCTCGGTCAGGACGACATCGTCCTCTTGCTCCAGCTCGGCATGACGCGCGCCGAGCTCGATCGCGGCCTCGCGAGCTCACTCGCGCAGAGCGTGAGCCTCGAGGCCTTGTCAGCGCTCACCGGCTTCGATCAGGCGCTCCGTAAGACCGTTCCGCTCATCGACGACTTCCGCCTCGGCACGCAGTACTCGTCGCGTACCGGGCGGCCCGAGCCGACGGTGTCGATCGGCAAGCGCATCACCGAGAACCTCCGCGCGACCGTGACGACGGGCCTCTCGGACAACCGCGAGCTTCGTTCGAACGTCGAATGGAAGCTCAAGCGCGGAGTGATCCTGCAGGGCTCGTACGACAACGTGAACGACATCTCGAGCTCGGCGATCGGGAACCTTGGAGCGGACCTCCGCTGGAGGATCGAGTTCGAGTGAGCGCCCGGGTCCTCGTCTTCGTCCTCTCGGCGCTGCTGTTCGTGTGGGCGCCCTCGGCGCGCGCCGAGAGCGATCCGCCGACGACCGGCGACGAGCTCACGGGCTTCGACGCGGCGGACACGACCCTCGTCGCACCGAGCGACGACGACATCGGCGAGCTCGTCGGCAGGCCCATCGTCGGGGTCAGCGTCGAGACCGCGGGGCGCCGCTGGCGAGAGCGTCCATCGCTCCGGTCGGTCGAGGCGGGCACCCTGCTCACGGTGGACGTCGCGCGGCGCGCGATGCAAGAGCTGCTCGAGACGGGGCGCTTCGCGCAGGCCTACGTCGACGCACGACCACACCCTCAAGGCGTGGTCCTGAGGGTCGTCGGCGTGCCGCGCAGGATCGTCGCGCAGGTGACGACCGACGCACCTGGCGTCGCGACGCAGCGGCTCCAGACCGCGCTCGGGCTTCAGGTCGGCTCGGAGCTCACCGAGCCCATCCTGCGCGAGGCCCGCGCGCGAGTCCTCGAGCTCTACCGTCGCGTCGGGTTCCGGCGCGCCCAGGTCACCCTCTCGCCCGTCGACACCGACGCGCCCGATCGCGTCGTGCTCCGGCTGCGCGTGGTTTCGGGCCCCCCCGAGCGGATCGCGCGCCGGATCTTCGTCATTGCCCCGAGGCTGCGGGACGAGCTCGGTGCCCTGCGCGAGCGCTACCGGTCCGGCGAAGGCGACATCGCGAGCGAGGAGACGCTGCGGGAGGCCGACAGCGAGCTCGCGGAGCTCTTGCGTCAGGCGGGCTTCCTCCAAGCCTCGGTCGCCCACAGGCTCGTCCGCACGGCCGACGACACCTTCCTCTACGTCGACCTCGACACGGGCCCGCGCTACCGCTTCGCGTTCACGGGCGCGAACGCCTTTGATTCGAGCGAGCTACGCGCAGCCCTCGACCTTGAGCGCGCCGTCGAGCCATCTCCGGTCGCCCTCTCCGATCGTCTCGCGAGCTATTACCGCAAGCGCGGCTACCTCGATGCGCGGGTCGACGTGGAGGACCGGCCGATCTCGAACGACGCCGTCCGCCACGTCGAGTTTCGGATCCACGAGGGCATCGCCGCTCGTGTCGTGAAGCGCGAGCTGGTGTGCCTGCCTGCCGACGCACCGCCCGGCCTCACCGAGCGCGCTCTCCAGATCGAGCTCGACGCCTCGCTCGAAGCCGATTTGCCGGGGCGCTCGTTCTTCACGGCGATCGACGAGGCCGTCGCCGATGCGGGGCTCGGACAGCCCGGCGGCTCGCGCGCGCCCACGCGGCGCCCAGAGCCGACTCATGTCTTCGAACCCGAGGTGTACCAGCGAGCCCTCGAGCACCTGTCGCAGCTCTTGCAGAGCAAGGGATACCTGAACGCGATCGTCGGCCCGGTGACCGTCCTTCGCGCGCGCTGCGCCGTCGGCCGCGGCGGCGCGTGCGAATCGGAGGCGCTGCCGGTCCTGCCCGCGCCGCGTTGTGCCAAGGACGCCCTCGATCTACCTGTCGCTGAGCCGGCCTCGCCCGATGGGCTCGCGTGCACGCCCGACCTCCAGCGGGGCATCTCCTGCTCACCCGAAATTACGCTGCGAATTCCGATTCATCTGGGGCCAGAGACGCGCCTCTACGACGTGGTGTTCGACGGCAACCGCCACTTCACCTCGCCGACCTTGCTCGAGCGATCGCAGCTCGTCCTCGGTGAGCCGCTCTCGCAGCTCGAAATCGACGCGGCGCGCACGCGGCTTCAGGGCGCGTACGCCGACGACGGCTACCACTACGCCTCGATTCGCGTCGACCTCGACATGTCGCCCGACAAGACGAGGGCGCGCGCGCGCGTGACGATCGTCGAGCGCGAGCCCGTGGCGATCACAGGCTACGAGGTGCAGGGCGCGAGCCGAACCGACCACGCCCTGATCCTCGGGCGCCTCGCGCTGTGCCGCGAACTCGAGCGCTGCAGCGAGTCGGAGCGCTACTACCGCCGCAGCAAGGCGCGCGAGAGCGAGGAGCAAATCGCCGGCCTAGGCGTGTTCTCGAGCGTGTCCCTCTCGCTCGAAGATCCGGACGTCCCGCAGCGCCAGAAGCGGGTCATCATCAGCGTCGTCGAGCAGCCCACGCAATACCTCGAGCCGCGCCTCGGTTTCTCGACCGGCGAGGGATTTCGCTTCGCGTTCGAGTACGGACACCGGAACGTCGCGGGCAAAGCCATCGGCCTCATCGTGCGGCTCGAGTTCGGCTACCTGCCGGACTTCCTCATCCTCGACTCGGGGGTCCGCGAGAATTTCGCAACCTACCTCGGCGAGGTCTCGCAGCGCCTCGAGCGGCGCAATGCGGTGTCCTTGCGCTTCCCCGACATCGGCCTCGGGCCGCAGGTCGCGCTCAACGTCGACGGCGTCGACGTCCGCGACAACCAGCGCGATTTCACGTTGAGCCGAGAGGCGTTGCTCCCGCTCCTCAACTACCGGCCGCTACGGAACCTGACGCTTCAGCTCGGCAGCTCCGTCGAGGCCAACGAGATCCGCGTCTACCGCGCGGGTGGCATCGCCGACATCGTGGCGAAGAACCCTGGACTCGCGACGCTGCTCCGCGTCCCCGAAGGCCGCACGCTCGCGTTCTCGCAGCGGGTCGGCCTCACCTGGGACCGGCGCGACAACCCCTTCGCGGCCACTCGCGGCACGCTGCTCGTCGCCGGAGTGGAGCACGTCACGGCACTGCCGCTCGAAGAGGCGACGCAGATCGACAGCGAATTTCTGAGGCTGACGGCGCGCTTCGCGGGCTATCTGCGCCTCACGAGGCGCGGCCTCGCCCTCGCGCTGAGCCTCGCCGGCGGACACAACGTACAGCTGAAGTCGACAAGCGCGACCTACCCCGATCGCCTCTTCTTCATCGGCGGCGTGAACACCGTCCGCGGCTTCGCCCTCGACTCGCTGGTGCCTGAAGATCTCGCGACCGAGGTCCTCGCCGGACGCCTCAGCTTGGACAGCATCGGCGTGCGAGCCGGGAACCTCTTCGTCAACCCTCGCGCCGAGCTGCGCGTGCCCCTCACCGAGACCTTCGCGCTCGGGCTCTTCCTCGACGCGGGCAACGTCTGGTCGAAGGCCGAATCGATCAAGTCCGCAGCCGACCTCCTCGAGCTCCGCTACGCCACCGGCGCAGGCCTCCGCGCGACGACTCCGGTCGGCCCGATCGCCTTCGACGGCGGCCTGAACCTCTCGCCCCGCCCATGGGAATCCACGGGCGCGATCCACTTCTCGATCGGCCTCTTCTGAACACGGCGTGGGACCCGCTCCGAGATTTCTTGCGCAGATACCTGAACACGGGTACAGTATCGCTTCCTTGACCAAAGGCACCTACCACCCTCCCCACTCCACCGAGGCACACCCATGAGCGACGAGAAGCAGAGCCGCGCCACCTCCCTCACCAATGTCTCCAAGCAAAAGCTCCAAGCCCTCGAGCTCGCGGTAGCGGCCGTCGAGAAGGAATACGGCAAGGGCGCCATCATGCGCATGAAGGAGGGGCAGAGCCTGGTGCGCGATGTCCCCGCCGTCCCCTCCGGCTCGGTCGCCCTCGACATCTCGCTGGGCACGGGCGGCTACCCGCGTGGCCGCATCATCGAGGTGTTCGGCGCCGAGTCGAGCGGCAAGACGACGCTGACGCTCCACGCCATCGCCAACATTCAGCGCCAAGGCGGCACGGCGGCCTTCATCGACGCCGAGCATGCCCTCGATCTGTCGTACGCGCGCAAGCTCGGGGTCCGCACCGAGGAGCTCCTCGTGTCGCAGCCGGACTACGGCGAGCAGGCGCTCGAGATCGCCGACATGCTCATTCGCTCAGGCTCCGTCGACTGCGTCGTGGTGGACTCGGTCGCCGCGCTCGTACCAAAGGCCGAGCTCGAGGGCGACATGGGCGACAGCCACGTCGGCCTTCAGGCGCGCCTCATGAGCCAGGCCCTCCGAAAGCTCACCGGCAGCCTCAGCAAGTCGAGCTGCATGATGATCTTCATCAACCAGATCCGCATGAAGATCGGCGTGATGTTCGGCTCGCCCGAGACCACCACCGGCGGCAACGCGCTCAAGTTCTACTCGTCGGTGCGACTGAAGGTCACCCGCGTCGGGTCGATCAAGGAAGCGACCGTGACCGGCAAAGAGCCCGAGGTCGTCGGCAACCGAACGCGCGTCAAGGTCGTGAAGAACAAGCTCGCCCCGCCCTTCCGCGAGTGTGAGTTCGACATCCTCTACGGCAAGGGCATCAGCCGCAGCGGTGACGTCCTCGATCTCGCGAGCGATGCTGGAATCGTGGAGAAGAGCGGCTCCTGGTTCTCGTTCGGCGGGGAGCGCATCGGTCAGGGTCGCGAGAAGGTTCGCCAGCACCTCGAGGACAACCCCGAGCTCCTCGATCGCATCGCGAACCTCGTGCTGCAGAAGAACGACATCAAGGTCCCGGGGAGTGCCGCCGCAACCGATGAAGGCGCGCCCGCCGTTGAAGAGTCCACGAGCAACGGCAAGGGTCGGCGCGCCCCCGCGCAGGCCTGAGTCCCGCGCTCACCCAGTCTTTCCACCAGCGATCATCCACTGACCGCGGCGTCGATCGAGCGCCGCGGCGACGGGAGACGTGTGTCCGCGCTCCTGGAGAGGCCGTCGAGGCCTCGCTGCCACTCGATCGACCGCGGCTCTGCCGCCATCGGGAGAGGTCTGCCTCATGCTCATCGCGATCCGCATCCGTCAGTTCATCCTCGTCGAGGAGCTCGAGCTTCGGCTCGAGCCTGGCTTCAACGTGCTCACCGGTGAGACCGGCTCGGGAAAGTCCGTCTTGGTCGATGCGCTTGGTGCCGTGCTCGGCCAGCGCATCACGAGCGACGTCGTCCGCGCAGGCGCCGAAGAGGCCGAGGTCGAGGCCCTGTTCGACGTCTCGGCGAGCGCGTCGATCCTGGGCCGCCTCGCGGCGGCGGGCGTCGAGTGCGACGGCGAGCTCGTGGTGCGACGGGTCGTTCATCGGAGCGGACGCTCGCGCGCCTACCTCAACGGGAGGATGTGCAGCGCGCGAGAGCTCGTCGAGCTCGGCCGGGAGCTGGCCGATGTGACCTCGCAGCACGAGAGCGTCGCGCTCGTCGATCCCCGCACGCACCTCGACTACCTGGATCGGTTCGCAGGCGTCGAGGAGCACGCGCCACGAGCGAAGGGCCCCACGACGGCGGCCATCCCTCTGCGGGCGCAGGTGGCGGAGGCACACGCGCGGCTCCTCGAGCTTGATTCCCAGATCGCATCGCTCCGCGCGCGCGAGCGAGACCGAGCCGAGCGCGAGGCGTTCCTGCGCTTTCAGCTCGATGCGATCGACGCCGTCGCACCGGAGGTCGGCGAGCACGAGCGTCTCGGCGAAGAGCTCGAGCGGCTGAAGCACGGCGAGCGGCTACGCGGCGCAGCGAGCCACGTGCTCGCGTTCCTCGACGGCGAGGACGGCGGCGCGACGGACGAGCTTGGTCGTCTCTCCGGTGAGCTCGGCGCTGCGGCCGGAATCGACGAGCGACTCCGCGGCCCAGCGGACGAGCTGGCCGGTGCGTGGGCTCGGCTGCGCGAGGTGAGCCGAGACCTCGGGGGCTATCTCGACCGGCTCGAGGTCGATCCCGCGCGCGTCGAGGAGGTGCAGTCTCGCCTCTACCGACTCGAGAAGCTCATGCGGGCGCACGGTCCACAGCTCGACGACGTGCTCGCGACCCGCGAGCGACTCGCTCGTGAGCTCGAGGAGTTCGACGCCGCCGACGCGCGCTTGCCTGCCTTGACGTCCGAGCGCACAGCCGCGCTAGAGCAAGCGTCCACCGTGGCGCGGGCGCTCTCGCGTCGTCGGGCAAACGCCGGGGTGCGACTCGCAGAGGCGCTCGAGGCCGAGCTCGGAGAGCTAGGAATGCGCGGCGCCGTCGTGCGTATCGCGGTCACGCCGAGGCCCGTACGAGACGGCGAGGCCGAGGTCGATGGCGCGGCGCTCGGGCCTGCGGGCATCGACCGCGTCGAGCTGCTCCTTGCACCAAACCCCGGGAGTTCACCTCGCGCGCTCGGGCAGATCGCCTCGGGCGGTGAGCTGTCGCGTGTGTTGCTTGCGTTGCGTCGCGTCCTCGGGGCCGAGGGCGGCAGCGCGGAGGGGACCCACGAGCGGCGCACCGGCCTCGTGGTGCTCGACGAGGTCGACGCGGGGGTCGGGGGGGAGACGGCCGATCGCATTGGACGGGCCGTGGCGTCAATCGCCCGCGAGCGCCAGGTGCTGTGCATCACGCACCTCGCAAACATCGCCGCCTACGCCGACGCGCACTTCGTCGTAACGAAGTCGAGCGACGGAGGCACCACGACCAGCACCGCCCGCGCGCTCGAAGGTCCCAGTCGCGTGGCCGAGCTTGCGCGCATGCTCACGGGCGCAAAGACCGGCTCGACCGAGCGCGCCGCGCGCGACCTGCTCAGTGCGGCGCGTCGCGCTCGCACGCGACCGACGAAGGCCGCGTGAGCCCAGAGCCTCCGAGCGCCTCAGCGACTCCAGTACGTGGAGAAGCGGTCGCTGTTCGCGAGCGGGCCCGGGCGGGGCGTCAGGATCTCGCAACCATGCTTGGTCACGACGAGCGTGTGCTCGAACTGAGCCGACAGGCGGCCGTCGCGCGTCACCGCCGTCCACTGGTCGTCGAGAATGTCGACCTCGTAGGTGCCGAGGTTAACCATCGGCTCGATCGTGAAGACCATGCCGGCCTTGAGGCGCATGCCGCTGCCACGCTGACCGACATGCGAGACCTGCGGCGCCTCGTGAAAGACTCGACCGATCCCGTGACCGACGAAGGCACGGACGACGGAGCATCCCTCGCGCTCCGCGAACGCCTGAATCGCGGCGCCGATGTCGCCGAGCCGCGCGCCTTCGCGCACCTCCGCGATGCCTAGCTCGAGGCTGCGGCGCGCGACCTCGGTGACGTGCTTGGCCTCGGGCGACGGATCACCGACGTAGAACGTGACCGACGTGTCGCCGTAATAGCCGTCGAGGATCGACGTGACGTCGACGTTGATGATGTCGCCGGGCTCGAGGATTTCTTTGTCGTTCGGGATCCCGTGGCACACCACCTCGTTGACCGAGGTGCATACGCTCTTCGGAAACCCGTGGTAGTTCAGCGGGGCCGGGCGCGCGCCGCGCCGCAGCGTGTCCTCATGGACGAAGTGGTTGATGTCCTCGGTGCTGATCCCGGGACGAATCATGGCGTCGACGCCCATGAGAGTCGCGACGGTGACCTCGCCGGCCTTTCGGAGCGCCTCGATCTCGCGCGGGGTCTTGATGGTGATGTTGCTCACGGTCGGTCCTCGCTTGCGCGTCCGTTGTTTCGCGTCATTCCTCGGCGGCGTCCAGATCCTTCGCGAGCTGGATCGCGGTCGCGACCTCCGCCGAATCGACGCCCAAGTGCCAGTGGAGCACCGGGCCCGACTCGCCGGAGAAGCGCCGGGCGTACAGCATGAGCCTCGCGCCTCGGAAGGCGCTCTCGTACGTGCTCAGCGTCGCGTAGGCGGGCGCGGACTCCTCGACCCGAAGCTCGAGCACGTCACCGTCGAGGCCGCGGCGCTTCAGCGTCGGCGGGACCACCTTGACCGTCAGCATGTAGCGCGTTCGCTCGCCGTTTCCGTCGCGCGAGATGGTGGCGACGGCGACCCGAGCCACCAGCTCGGCGGCCCTCGTACGAGGCGCGAGCGCCGCCTCCATCGCCGGCGAGCTCCCGTCGAGCGACACCCCGAGCACGCTCGGATCGACCGCGTCGTCGAACCAACCGGCCGCCTCACCCTCCCACGGCGCGAGGGTCATCGGCTTCGAGTACGGGACCGCCGGGGCCGGCGGCTCGCCACAAGTACCGAGTGCCATGAGGAGCGCAGACGCAAGCGCGAGGGGACGGAGACCAAAGGCCATGCGATGCGGGACGGGGAGACGCGGGGACGAGTTGGCCGACGCGGAGCCACCTCTTAGGCGCAGGGGTGTCGGACATAGCCGAGCAAAGACGCGGCGTCCAACCGCCTCCTCGGCGCATTGGTGTCAGGCGCGGCCGGTGCTAGGACCATCGGACGTCGGAGCATCGCATGCGCACCCCTCGCCTCCTCGCCCTCCTCGTCACCGCGACCCTTGGCCTCACCCTCGGCGCCGGCGACCTCCTCGCCACCCCGCCGAAGAACAAGAAGGCCAAGGACACCGCGAAGCCCGCCGCGCTCGAGACCACCCTTCCGATCGAGCCGTCCGCGTTCGGCTCGGACTCGAAGAGCGTGATCGCGACCTACGAGAAGCTCATCGAGAAGGACTACCAGGCCGAGTTCGACAAGGTCGAGCCCGGGGTCGAGATGCGCCGCCTCGAGGAGAAAATGCAGGCGGACAAGGACTACATGCGCAAGAGCCTGCTGGTGCTCGATACGCCGCCGACCACCCTCGACGGGACAAGGCTCGTCGGTGAGTTCACCTACGGGAACCAAGAGAGCATCTTGCGCGTCGAGCGCGGCGGGAAGAAGCGCACGATGTTTTTCATCCGTGACCGGCTGTGGAAATACATCGACAGCTATGCCCTTGGCGAGAAGTCGAAATGGGGCGCGACCTTCGCTGTCGCGGCGAAGAAGCTCGAAGAGAAGCTCGGCGTCCCGGGGCGCGAGCTCGCGGCGAACCCCGCAGAGGGCCGGCGCTTCGCCGAACTCGACTGGGCCGACGAGTACACACACGTCCGCGCCATCGACTGGGGCAAGGAGTTCGCCGTCGCGTTCGTCGAGCGCGCGACCGAGGGGCGTCTCGACGAGCTGCGCAAGAACAAGGAAAAGCCAGCGGAGTCGGTGGATCCGACCGTGAAGGGCGTCCTCCGCAAGTAACCTCCCGAACGACCTTGACCCTCAGGCCTAGTTCCAGCTGAATCCATGGCGATGTCTGACTCCGTATCCGCAGAAATGACGACGATGCTGAGCGAGGTGCTCGCACCGCTCCTCCGCGCGGACGGCAATGAGCTCTACCTCGTCGACTTCGGCAAAAAGGAGCTGCGCCTCCACGTCACCGGCAAGCTGAGCGGCAGCCCAGGGACGCCCGCCGCGATCGAGCACGTGATCGCCCCGGCCGTGGCCGCCATTGACAAGAACGTGAGGCTCGTCGTCACCTCGGGATGGCTCGTCCCGAAGAGCGCCGTCCTCGTGGAGCCGGCCTGAGCCGCGCGACGTCCTCGCGAGCCGAGAGCGCGTCGCCGCACGCATGAGCACGATCGACGGAAACACGGCGGGCCTCGCGCCCAGCACGGTGAAGACCCTCGAGCGCCTTTACCGGCGCAAGGTCCCCCTCACCCAGATCGCCTCGCCCGAGCTCGTCAAGACGCTCGTCGATGCCTCGCGCGAAGCGGGGCGCCAGGTCGGCGTGCTCATTCACCGCTCCGGCGTCGTCGACCGCGTGATCGTCGGAGACTCGTCGCGGCTGATGCTACCGGACATCGGCCGTCTGCGCGCGGCGGAGGGGCGCTTCCGCGCGCTTCGGCTCGTGCACACGCACCTCTACGGCGAGGAGCTGACGCGCGACGACCTCATCGATCTCGTCCGCCTGCGCCTCGACCTCGTGTGCGCGTACATGCTCACGCCCGAGGGAGACGTCCGGGGCGTCCATTACGGCTACAACACGCCGGCGTACAAGGACGGCGATCTGCCCTACCGCACCGTCGGCCCGCTCCACCCGAGCCAGCTGGATGTCGACTTCGGTCAGCTCGTCGGTGCGCTCGAGGAGGAGTTCGCCCGGCTGTCCCGCACTCGCAAGGTCGAGGCGAAGGATGGCCGCGCCATCCTCGTCCACGTGGGCGACCGCAAGCGCCCCCGCGCGCTGCAAGAGGCCGAGGCGCGACTGCGTGAGCTCGAGGAGCTCGCGAGGACCGCCGGCGTCGAGGTGATGGATCGCTTCACGCAGCTTCGCGACCGCTTTGACCCGAAGTTCCTCCTCGGCAAGGGAAAGCTCGAGGAGATCCTCCTGCGCGCGTTCGAGTGCGACGCGCACACGTTGATCTTCGATCAGAACCTGTCGCCTTCGCAGGCGTCGTCGATTGCGCAGGTGACCGACCTCAAGGTGATCGATCGCACGCAGCTCATCCTCGACATCTTCGCGCAGCGCGCCGAGTCTGTGGACGGCAAGCTGCAGGTCGAGCTCGCTCAGCTCAAGTACACGCTCCCGCGCCTCGGACAGAAGGACGACGCGCTGTCTCGACTAACCGGCGGGATCGGCGGACGCGGCCCAGGCGAGACGAAGCTCGAGATCGGTCGACGACGGGCAAAGGAGCGCGTCACGATCCTCGAAGATCGCCTGCGCAAGCTCGAGAAGCAGCGAAGGCAGCGCCGCGCTCGACGCAGCCGCCAAGACGTGCCGATCGTGTCGATCGTCGGCTACACGAACGCCGGCAAGAGCACGCTGCTCAACACGCTCACCGACTCGGACGTGATCGCCGAGAACAAGCTCTTCGCGACGCTCGACACGCGCTCGCGACGGCTCCGCTTCCCGAACGAGCGGGAGGTGGTCATCACCGACACCGTCGGCTTCATCCGCGATCTCCCGAAGGACCTCTTCGCGGCGTTCCGCGCCACCTTCGAGGAGACGGCCGACGCCGACTTGCTCCTCCACGTCGTCGACGCCGGAGACCCCGACCGCGATCAACACATCGCCACGACCGAGAAGCTGCTGTCCGAGCTCGAGCTCGCGACGATCCCCAGGCTCCTCGTCTACAACAAGGCCGATCTCGTCGAGCCGGCCGAGCGCGAGGCGCTCGTTCGAGGCAACGGCGACTCGCTCGCGCTGTCCGCCCTCGATCGCGAGACGACGAGGAGCTTGCTTGATCGCGTGGCGAGCGAGCTCGCCGCACGCTGGGCGGAGTCGGCGCTGACGCCGGAGTACGATGAAGAGGAGCTCTTTCGGGACGAAGAGCCGAGCGTAGAGGAGCTCGCCGACGCGAAGGACGAGCCTACGTCAGGGTGAAGCGTCGCTCCTCGTCGCGCGACGCTCGTCACGCCGCTCTCGTGCCTCGATGGGCCGCGCGCCATCACGCTCTTCGAACCAGTCGCTCTTCTGGTGGCGCCGAAGCTGCGACGCGTAGAGGCAGTCGCGCAGGTTGTTGTGCCGGTACGTGACTCCGCCGTGGTCCAGCGGCGATGCGAGGAAGATCGCCCGACCTCGCGTGAGCTCGACCCGTGAGAGCGAGCCGGGTCTCTCCTCGTGGAGCACGTCGACCCCATCGGAGCGCAGCTCGGCGATGAGGGTCAGGTTCTGCGCGCGCACCGGCGCCGTCGCGTAGGTGCTGACGAGCTTGCGACGTGGCGCCCGACGACCGGGCGTCCCGCCCTTCAACCACGCGCGGAACGTCGACACGGCGCCGTACAGCGCGTCGAACAGGTAGACCTCGGTCACCTCGACCTCGCCGTGGAGGAGGCACGCCGCCGCCACGCGATAGCCGCCGGAATGTGCGGACAAACACAGGGCCCCGAAGCGCCTCGCACCGCGGAGCCTCGAGGCGCCGAGCGCCTTGCCCACAGCGGGTCTCGCGAGCTCGCGCATGAGCTCCTCGAGCATGCGCCGGAGGCCGCCACGCTGCTCGACCTTGCCGCCGCTCGAGTCCGCCGCGCGCACGGGCCCCTGCGGGACGACGAGGAGCGCGTTCTGCTTGCTCTCGAAGAGCTGCTCGCGGAGCGCGTGCTCGTCCATCGCGCCCGCCGCGGTGTTGTTGTGCCCGTGGAAGTGGACGACCGCGTCGAGCTGCCCCGACGCTGGCAGGCGGTAGTGGCGAGGCACGAACACGAGCACCGTGTCGTCCTTGTAGGAGGCTCCCTCCGCGGGGAACGGGGCGTGCTCGAGGCCGAACGCGAGCGTCACGCCGAGCGGCCCGCGCTCGACGCGAACGAGCTTGCCCGACAGCCCTCCGGCCTTCGTGCTCGCGTCGTCACCATCGGCGAGTGCGCGCTCCATGCCGACCGTCACCGAGAGTCCTCCCGCGACGAGCGCCGTGAGGAACCGGCGGCGCCCAACGCAGGAGATGTGCTCGTCGCGTGGCGGCATCGGTCGACGGCTAGCATTCGTACTCGGCACCGGCCAAGTCTTTGCCGACGCGCGTAGGTGCGCCTATGGTTCGCGCGTGGAGAGCACGAACAAGACGCCCCCTGACCGCGCGGCCGCAGCGCGTGCGATCGAACAGTTCTTGCGCGCGCTAGGACACGAGCCGACCGGAGAGCTCGCGGACACCGCGCGCCTCGTCACCGAGGCGTGGTGCGACGAGCTGCTCGCGGGCTACGACGACGACCCCTTGGCGCGGCTCGCGGAAGCAACGATCATGACCACGTCCGATGACCCCGTGCTCGTCCGCGGCATTGACGTCGGCATGATGTGTCCGCACCACCTGCTCCCGTCGCACGGGCGCGCCGACGTGCTCTACCTCCCTCGCGGCAAGGTCGCGGGCTTCGGGGCGCTCGCGCGCGTCGTCTCGGCGCACACGCGACGACTCGTCCTGCAGGAGGACGCCGGCCGCGCGATCGCGCGAACCCTCGTCGATGGGCTCGAGGCGCGCGGGGCGCTCGTACGGCTCGAGCTCGTGCACACCTGCTTCTCGTTGCGCGGAGCGGCTCAGCCGTCCGCGACGATCGAGACGCTCGCGCTCGCGGGGACCTGCAGTGGCGCGGGTGCCGATCGAGACCTCGCCCTGTCGATGCTCGCCGGGCGCGCGAGCGCGGAGCTCCGGCCACGTGCCTGACCTCGCGGTCATCACGGGCGCGAGCCGCGGGATCGGGAGAGCCACCGCGCTCGCCCTCGCCCAGCGCGGCCTCTCCCTCGCGCTGCTCGGTCGTCCGAGTCCGCGACAATCCGAAGCCGTCACGGCGTGCCGCGCGCTCGGCGTCGACGCCCACGAGTACGCATTCGAGCTCACCGATGCGGCTGCGCTCGCGGCTGCCGCATCCGAGCTTGTCGTTCGTCAAGGCACGCCGCGCGTCGTCATCAACAACGCCGGCGATCTCGTCCGCGGGCCGCGCGTCCACGAGACCACCGTCGAAGACTGGGATCGCATCCTCGCGGTCAACCTTCGGGCGCCCTTCCTACTGTGCCGGGCGCTCTTGCCCTCGATGCTCGCGGCAGGGCGCGGGCGCTTCGTCCACGTCTCGAGCATCTCGGCCACGATGGGGTCACCGGGCGCGGCCTCGTACTGCGCGTCCAAGTGGGGCCTCCTCGGCCTCTCGAAGTCGCTCGCCGACGAGCTCCGTGGAACCGGCCTTCAGTCGGTGGCCGTGCTGCCAGGCTCGACCGACACCGACATGCTCGCGAAGACCCCGTTCGCGCCGCAGATGTCGGCAGACGATGTCGCACGCTTGCTCGTCTTCTACGGCCTCGATGCCCCGGACGCCGTCCAGGGCTCGCTCGTCGAGATGTTCGGCTGACGTAACGACACGCGCGCCTCGCCCCGCTGAAATAGAACGGGCGTGACCGCGCGCCGGGTGCCATGTTGAGAAGGGTGCATGGCGCGTTAGATGACCAGCTCGAGGCCGCGCTCGAGGAATTGCCGCTGTTTCCGCTTCGGGGCGTCGTGCTCTTCCCCGGGATGGCGCTCCCGCTCCACGTGTTCGAGCCGCGCTATCGCCAGATGATGCGTGATGCGCTCCAGTCCCATCGCTGCCTCAGCGTGGTGCACGTCCCCGACCGTCGCGCCGACCTCCGAGGGAACCCACCGCTCTGCCGCGTCGCGGGCGTCGGGACGATCGTCGAGCACGAGGAGCTGCCCGACGGCCGTTTCAACCTCTTGCTCGTCGGGCGCGCGCGCGTGCGCCTCGAGGAGCTCCCCTTCGTCGAGCCGTACCGCCGTGCCCGCGGTCGCATCGTCGAGTGCACGGACGCCGAGGTCGGCCCCCCCGACATCGCCGCGTTGCGCTCCGCCATCACGTCCTTCACGAAGGTCGCCCGCCGACTCGACCCGAGCTTCGACGCCACGATCCCCGACGATCTCCCGCTCAGCGCCTACGCCGACGCCTGCGCCGCGCGCCTCTTGCTCGACGCCACCCAGCGGCAGCGTGTGCTCGAGGCGCCCTGCGTCGCCGAGCGAGTCCACATCGTGACCGAGGTCCTGACGATTCAGCATCACGACCTCGACCTCGAAGTCCCTGCGCACGACCTCAACTGATGGCGCACGTCTGTCAACGGCGCGCGTGTGTCGATGGCGCGCCGAAGTGAGGACGGGTCTGAGCGTTGACCGAGAGACCGGGCGCGCTAGGTCGACTCGGCAAGTGCGCGCACCTCGTCCCGGAGGATGCGCCCGTCCTGCATCGTCACCATCCGCGGCATGCTCTCCGCGAACGCGACGTTGTGCGTGACCACAATCACCGTGGTCCCGTGGCGACGGCTGGTGTCGAAGAAGAGTTCGTGGATCGCCTCGCTCGTCGCGGTGTCGAGGTTGCCCGTGGGCTCGTCCGCCAGGATGATCTTCGGCTCGAGCACGAGGGCACGCGCGAGCGCGACGCGCTGTTGCTCGCCCCCGGAGAGCTCGCCGGGTCGGTGGGTCTCGCGGCTCGAGAGCCCGACCTCCTCGAGGAGCGTACGCGCGCGCTCAGCGAGCTCCTTGCGCGGCCGCCCTTGGATGAGCCCAGGCATCATCACGTTCTCGAGCGCGGTGAACTCGGGCAAGAGGTGGTGGAACTGGAAGACGAAGCCGATGGTGCGGTTTCGAATGTCGGCGAGCTTCGACGAGGAGAGCCCCGCGAGCTCTTGACCGACCATCTTGATGCTTCCGCTCGTGGGGAGGTCGAGCGTGCCGATGCAGTGGAGCAGCGTGCTCTTTCCAGCGCCCGATTTGCCCACGACCGAGACGACCTCGCCCGCGCCGATGTCGAGGTCGATGCCGTTCAACACCGCAAGCTCACGGCCCATGTGGAGGAAGGTCTTGTGAAGCCCTCGAATCGAGACGACTGGCTCGTTGGTGCTGGGCTCTTTGGACGCGCTCATGGGTCACTCGTAGCGGAGACCGTCGACCGGACGGACGCGGGCCGCCGTGTAGGCGGGGTAGATGGTGGCGAGGCTGCAGATCCCCAGAGCGGCGAGCGCGACGAACGCGTAGTCGCCGAGGTCGACGTTCACGGGAAGGCGATCGATGTAGTACACGTCTGGGTCGAGGCGCACTCCGGACCACTCGAGCCCGAGGCACGCCGCGAGCGCGACCGCGACCCCGAGCGCAGTCCCGATCGCGCCGATGAGGACGCCCTCGATCATGAAGATCGACATGATCGAGCGATCCGTCGCGCCGAGCGCCTTCAGCACCGCGATCTCTCGTGCCTTCTCCGTCACCATGAGGAGGAGCGTGCAGATGATGCAGAAGCTCGCGACGGTGATCGCGATGGACAGGATGATGAAGGTCGCCAGCTTCTCGAGCTTCAGGGCGCTGAAGAGGTTCTTGTTCATCTCCTTCCAGTCGCGCACACGGAGCGTGTCGGCCTCGCGCTTCGCGGCTCGGGCGGAGACGAGGCGCGCCACCGCCGCATCGACGACTGGCCGAACCGTGCCGAGCGCCTCCGGATCGGGGATGCGCACGTCGATCTTGTTGACCCGACCGGTCAACTCGAAGAACTGCTGCGCCACCGGCAGGACCACGTACGCCGTCGAGGCGTCGTACTCGTACATGCCGCTGTAGAAGACCGCGGCGACGAGGAAGCGACGTGATTTGGGCATGATGCCCGTCGGACCGAGCTCGCCCATCGGGGAGAGCAGGGTGATGCGGTCTCCGACCATCACGTGGAGGGACTTCGCGAGCTCGCGCCCGAGGATGATGCCCGGGTAAACCTTCCCGTCGGAGCCCGCGTCACCGATGTCGACGTCGTCGAGCCCGAGCGGCGGAGCTCGATGGTAAGGCTCACCGCCGGGGCCTCGGCCGATCACCTCACCCGAAGGGATCTCGAGGATTCGCTCGGGCGACGCGAGGTACTCAAACCTCCCGTACTCGATGTTCTTCACAAGGTTGATGACGTCGCCGACACTCGCGGGGTCGATGCCGCGCATCAGCACGCCCGCGGTGTTGGTCGCGCTCGAGGCCATCGCGTCGCCGCCAGCAACCGGAGTCGCCGCACCTCCGAACGGGGCGACCGCTTCGCGCACCGCGGCGAGAGGCCGCTCGTAGTCGTCGAAGCCCTTCGCCTCCGCGACGTCGACGACGATGTGCGCGGTATTTCCCAGAATCTTGCGCTTCAGGTCGTAGCCGAAGCCGCCCATGATCGAGGTGACCGAGCAGAGCGCGCACGAGCTGACCGACACGCCGAGGACGCTGAGGACGCTGATGACGGTGAGGAAGCCGCTCTTCGTCGCCGAGAGCATGCGGGCGCTCACGAACGAGGTGAAGCCGCGGCGCTGGAGCGCCTCGAGGACGAGCGGCGTGACGGCGAGCGCCGTGTAGACGACATAGACGACGGCCGAGACGAGAGCTGCTGCGCGAGCGATCTCGAGTCGAAGATCGTAGCTCGCGAGCGGCCCCGACTCGGGGGGGTGTTGGAGCGAGAACGCGGTGAGCCCGATGAACGCGGCGCCGAACCCCACCCCGAGCCACCATCCCACCGCTCTCGTCTTGCTCGCAGCGGCGCGGGCGAGGCCGCGCTTCACGAGGAGCGGCATCAAGACGACGACGCCGAGGAACAGGGCCCAGACCTTGAGGGTCATTCCGGCCTTAGGAGCGGAAACAGGATCACGTCGCGGATGGACGGCGAGTTCGTCAGCATCATCACGAGCCTGTCGACGCCCATGCCGAAGCCAGCCGCGGGCGGCATACCGAACTCGAGCGCGCGGACGTAGTCGTGGTCGTAATCCATTGTCTCTTCGGCGCCGCGCGACTTTGCGTCCACCTGCGCTTGGAAGCGCGCCGCCTGATCGTCGGGATCGTTCAGCTCGCTGAACGCGTTGCACACCTCGCGGCCATCGAGGAACATCTCGAACCGGTCGACCAGGGTCGGGTCCGCGTCCTTCTTGCGCGCGAGCGGTGAGACCTCGAACGGGTAGTCGGTGATGAACACCGGGACGCTGTTGTCGCCCTCGCGGTAGTCGCGCGTGAGGAAGGGCTCGGCGACGTACTCGTAGGCGACGAAGAGGCGCTCGCCCGGGCTCGTGCACTTCTTCATGCCCGAGCGGAAGTTCGCCCAGTCGAGCTCACGGCCGCGCGCCTTGGCGGTCTTCGCCCACTCCTTGATCGGAGCGTCGTCGCGATCGACGAGCTCGTGCGCATCTCCAGGGAGGCCAGCCGCATCGAGCGCTCGCGCGAGCGCGGCCTTCATCGACACACGCTCGAAGCGATCCAGCGTGAAGGTGCGGGCGGCGGCCCAGGCGGCGTGCTCGACCGGCATGACGCGGCGGAGCTCGGCGTCGATGAAGCGCAGCATCTCCTCGGTCGCTGCCATCAACGTCTCGTAGGTAGCGTAGGCTTGGTAATACTCGAGCATCGTGAACTCGGGGTTGTGCCGAGTGCTGATGCCTTCGTTGCGGTAACAGCGCGCGAGCTCGTAGACGCGATCGAAGCCGCCGACGAGGAGCCGCTTCAGGTAGAGCTCCGGCGCGATCCGCATGAAGAGCTCCATGTCGAGCGTGTTGTGGTGGGTCTTGAAGGGCTTCGCCGCCGCTCCACCGACGAGCGGATGCATCGTCGGGGTCTCGACCTCGAGGAAGTCTCGGGCGTCGAAGAAGCGTCGGATCGCGCTCACGATCACCGAGCGCGCGCGGAAGATCTGCGCAACCTCGGGATTCGCGACGAGGTCGACGTAGCGCATGCGGTAGCGCTGCTCGACGTCTTTGAAGCTCGTCTTGGTCGGTAGCGGTCGCAGCGCCTTGGTGAGGACCCGGAGGCTCTGCGCGCCGATCGAGAGCTCACCTTTCTTGGTGGCCATCGCGGAGCCGCTCACCTCCAGGATGTCGCCGAGATCGACCTCGTCGAGCCGACCGAACGCTTCGCCGAGGCCGGCCTCCTCGCAGACGACCTGGAGCTCGCCGGTCCGATCACGCAGCCGCACGAAGGTCATGCCGCCGAAGCCGCGCACGAAGAGCACGCGCCCCGCAACGCGGAACGGCACCGGCTCGACGGTCTCGGGCACGTACCGGCCGTCCTCGCCACGCACGGCATCGAAGCGGGCGCGCACCTCGCGGAGCTCGGTGAGGGGGAGCTCGCCAGAGGTGACGTCATTGGCGAACGGGTTCTCGCCGCGCTCGCGAATACGCGCGGCCTTGCCGCGGCGCACCTCGATGAGCTGCTGCTCGTTCTTGCCCTGGTCCTTCGCGTCGGGTCGCGCGTCTTTGCTCATTCGTCGGTCGCCTCTCCGGTCGACGTCGCGCCGGACGCATTGAGGAGGAAGCCCTCGATGAACGCGTCGAGATCGCCGTCGAGCACCGCATCGACCTGCCCGGTCTCGACGCCCGAGCGGACGTCCTTCACGAGGCGGTAGGGCGCGAGCACGTAGTTGCGAATCTGGCTGCCGAAGTCGATCGCCGTCTTGCCGGCTGCGTAGGCCTGAGCGGCGTCCATGCGCTTCTGGAGCTCCATCTGGTAGAGCTTCGCCTTCAGCATCTTCATGGCGAGGGCGCGGTTCTGGTGCTGGCTGCGCTCGGCGCGACAGACGATGTTGAGGCCCGTCGGGTGATGGCGCAAGCGGACCGCGGTCTCGACCTTGTTGACGTTCTGCCCGCCCTTTCCGCCGGCGCGCATCGTCGTGATCTCGATATCCTTCTCTTGGACCTCGATGTTGATCTCGTCGTCGGTGTCGGGCGTGACGTCGACCGCGGCGAACGAGGTCTGGCGCGTGTGGTCGGCGTTGAACGGCGACATCCGAACGAGGCGGTGCACGCCGCACTCGGCGCGGAGGTAGCCGTAAGCGTTCGGTCCCTGGACGGTGAAGGTGACGCCGTCGATGCCGGCCTCGTCCGAGTCCTGGTAGTCGAGGATCTCGGTCTTGTAGCCCTTGCGCTCGCACCAGCGGAGGTACATCCGCATCATCATCCCCGCCCAGTCCTTGGCGTCGACGCCGCCGGCGCCCGGGTTGATGCTGACGATCGCGTCGCCGTGGTCGGCCGGCCCCGAGAGCATGCGCTTCAGCTCGAGGTCGCGCACCACGAGGGCGAGCGCCTCAATCTGCGCGACGGCGTCGGCGAGGGCGCCCTCATCGTTCTCGCCGACGGCGAGGTCGAGGTAGTCGCCAGCGTCGACTAGATCCTTGTCGAGCTTCTCGATGAGGGTGACCTTGCTCTCGACGTCGGAGCGCTTGCGAAGGATGCCTTGAGCCTTCGCCTGATCATCCCAGAAGCCCGGCGCGAGGGTCTGTTCGTTCAATTCATCGAGCGATTTGGTGAGCTGAGCGAGGTCAAAGATACCTCCTCAGCGCATCGAATCGCCGCTTCAGATCGGCAAGCTTTTCGCGCGCTTCGGCTGACATGACCGGTCGGTCGTATTCGATCCGAGGTGGGAACGCCAGCCAAGTCGGACCTCGCGGCGACATCGCCTCGACGGCTGATCGCGCGCGGTGAGGCGCGTCCTTGACAACTGAACTCTTGTTCAGCTACCGTGATGATTACGATGCCTCTCGTTTCGCTCGCGCCTCCCCTCCTCCACCGCGCGCGGAGCACCCCGGCGCTGCCGCTCCTCGCCGGGCTCGACCTGCCGCGCGGCTCCGTGGTCGAGCTCACCGCGCCCGCGGGCCTCGCTCGCACCACCCAGCTCGCCCTCACCGCCTGCGCCGAGGCTCAGCGTCGCTCGCGCGCCGTCTCTCACGACGGTGACGCGCGCTGGTGCGGCTTCATCGACGCGACGAGCTCGCTCTACGCGCCAGCCGTCGTCGAAGCCGGCGTCGCGCTCGAGCGGATGCTGGTCGTACGTCCCGACGTCGAGGACGTCGCCAAGGTCGCGGTGCGCATGGCGGCGAGCCGACTCTTCGCGGTGCTCGTCGTCGATCGCGTCGGCGTCCCTGGAGCGAGCCCGTCCTCTTCGCGAGCGCGCGCAGCAGCCTCCTCGAGGAGCAGCGCCGTGACTCGGTGGGACATCGCCGTCCGCAAGCTCGCGCTCGCCTGCGAGTCGAGCGATACCACCGTGCTGCTCCTCAGCGACGAGCACACCGCAACGTACGAGGCGCTGCCGGTCGCCATGCGAATCGAGCTCACTCGCCCAGCCACCGATCGGGTGCGCCTCCAGGTCGTCAAGGATCGACGGGGTCTCGAGGGCGGCGCGCGGCTCGTCTCGCTCACTGCCCGAGGCCGCGTACCGTCTCCCTCACTCAGCGCGTGAGCTCGCGATGATCGGCAAGCGAATCGCCGCGATCGTAGCGGATCGGCTCGCGGTCGAGCTCGCCGAGCGCGCGCGCCGGGAGCGCGCTCAGCCGCTCGCGGTGCTCGTCGACGACGACGAAGCCCGCGCGGGCGACGATGGAGACGCCGCGCTCGACGCCGTGAACGAGCTCGCGTGGCAGCGCGGCGCTCGCCCAGGCCAGACCGTCACCGCAGCATCCGCCTACGTCGGCAGGCTCGAGGTCATGCGCTTGACGACGCGCGCCCTCGACGCCGCGCTCGCGAGCATCGCGGAGATCGCGCTCGCCTTTGCGCCACTCGTGTCGCTCGAGCTCGACCGCTCGTCGCCCGAGCCCTTCGTGCGCTATCCCGCAGGCGCTGGCGCGGGACCGCGCGACACCGTTTGGCTCGACGTCACCGGCTGCGCGCGAATGCTCGGGGGCGAGGATATTCTCTGTGCCGAGCTGCGCGCCCGACTGGGGGAGCTTGGCCATCACGCACGGGTCGCCGTCGCGGACGGACCACGCCTCGCGCAGGCGCTCGCTCGCTGGGGAGGGCTCGAGAGCGTGGCCTCGCGGGGAGCGAGCGGAGGCCCGCTCGCCGAGCTGCCGATCGCGTGCCTCCCACTCGACGCCTCGATCGTGGCGTGGCTCGGAGAGGTCGGCCTCTGGAACGTCGGAGAGCTCGCGAGCGTGCCGCGCTCACGCCTCGCTCATCGGCTGGGGCCGCGCGCGCAAGACGTGCTCGAGCTCATCGCCGGACGAGATGAGATCCCGCTCCGTCCTTACGAGCCGCCACGACGCGTGGTCGAGCACATCGGCTTCGACGAGCCGCTCGAGCGGCAAGAGCCGCTGCTCTTCGTGGTACGTGGGATGGTCGCTCGTGCGGTCGCGCGGCTCGCCGCTCGCGGCGAAGCCTGCGGCAAGGTCACCCTCGAGCTGCATCATGATCGCGCCGCGCTGGCGCTCGCCGAGCGCGAGGGGCGCCGCATCCCTCCGCTCGTCAGCGTCGACCCAGGCTTGCCGATCGCGCTCGCGCGCGAGGACGACCTCGTGCGCGCGCTCCGCACCCGCCTCGAGAAGCTCGAGCTCGTGGCCCCGATCGGAGCGGTCTCGCTCGTGCTCGATGACCTCACGCGTCGGTCCGAAGCGCAGCTCGATCTGTCGAACCTCGCCGCGGTGAGCCCCGACGCCTTCCCCACGTTGCTCGCCGAGCTGTGCGCCGCCGTCGGCCCCGAGCGAGTCGGGGTGCTCGAGGTGAAGGACAGCCACCGCCCCGAGGCGCGCTCCGTCCTCGTCCCCGCGCCATACGATCGCAACGGCGAGCCCAGAGGCCTCGGCCCTCGGAAGCGTCGCTCCACCTCGCGCGTCGCCTCCGCTCCGAGCGAACTCCCCCCTCCACAGCAGGGTGTCGAGGAGGGCGCGTCTTCATCGCTTCACCTGACGCGCGAGCCCACGCGTCTCTTGCCCGAGCCGCTCTGCATCGGCCAGCTGCGCCCGGGCGGCCTCGTCGCCGCAGGCCCGCTCGTCTACCTCGTCGATCACCTACGGCTCTCGTCGCGGCTCGACGGCGTCGAGTGGTGGAGCGCGAACCCCATCTCACGCGACTACGCCCGCGTGCGACTCCACGCGACGTTTCAAGGACGACGCGCCGAGCACGCCGAGGCCTGGATTTACATGGAGCGGAGCACCGGCCGCGCGTTCTTGCACGGCTGGTTCGAGTGAGGGACGCCGCTCCTCGAAGGCTCCGGGACCGCCGCGGTTCGCTTGGCCCGCTCACTTCAACGGCACGAGGACGAGCGAACCCTGGACCGCCGCGCGGTTCGTCTTCGGGTCGAGCTTCAACGTCGCGCTCGGACCGACCACCGCCACCTTGTTCGCCTGGCTAGGCGCGATCGCCGCGAGCGGGATCCCTGGCAGCGGGAGCTCGAGCGGCGCGAGGAATTTCGGAACCTGCCCGAGCACCATCGACTTCACCAGGTCGCGTACCGCCGGTGCGACGTGCTCGGCCTCGAGCCAAGTCAGCGACACCACGGGCTTTGGGGACGTGACTATTGTCAATTTTCCGGCCGCGCCGTCGAGCGTCGGCGTGACCTCATCGATCACGGAGAGCGCCGCGCGCACGGGCTTACCAGCGAGCGCCCCATCGATCACCACCTCGCCTACCGCCGCGATGAGCTTGCCCTGAGGGGTGAGCTGCACGATCGGCGGGAGGGCCGGCGAGAGCGTCACCTCGCCGAGCGTCGGCACGTCCTCGAGCGTGCGGACGAGGCCGCCCTGCGCCCAGGCCGCATGAAGCGCCTGGTTCAACGCGTCGAGCGACACCGTGAGCCCGACCGGCGACGTGGTCGAGACGGTGAGCGGCTTCGCGCCGAGCTCGAACCACCCGGGAGCGTCCGCGCCGGGATCGCTCGCGTCGACCTTGGCCGAGAAGTGAGCGCGCACCGAGAGCGATGCGCCGGTCGACGAGAACGACGCGGCGTCGAAGCGCTGCTTGATGCCGACCTTGGCCGAGAACCCGGTGGGCGAGAGGTCGATGGCGCTCGGCAAGCCGAGCTCGTTCAGTGCGACACCGACCTTGGTCTCGAGGACCTTCTTCACGTTGTCGCGGACCGCGGTCTCGACGTTGTCCTGCATCACCTTGGTCAGGATCCAGTCGACGCAACACGGGAAGCCCGCGTTGTTCGAGTCGTAGCTGAACCCGGAGAGCGCCGTCTTGACACCCGAGCCCTTGGCCGAGAGCTTGCCGCTCGCCGCGAGCGAGGCGTCGATGTTGCCGTTCACGGTGGCGGCGTCGAGGCCGATGGTCGCAGCATCGGTCTTGGTGAAGAGCACCTTGACCGTCAGCGTGCCGTTCACACGGACGTTGGCGACCGAGGCCTGAAAGCTCGCCCCGCCGCTACGAGGCGAGAACGTGACCTTCGCGTTGTCGTAGCTCGTGCTCGAGACCTTGAACGACCAGGAGCCGCCGGTGAACGTGCCCGAGAAGGTCTGCCCCTTCAGCGACGCGAGCAGATCGACGTCGTCGAGGGCGAGCTGCGCGAGGCGCGTCAGCGTCACGTTCTTCGAGTCGGAGCTCTTGAACCCCGAAGCATTGAGCCGCACGGTCAAGGCCGACGCGAGCTCCTTCGACGGCGGCGCGAAGTCGCCGAAGAGGAAGGGCACGTCGAGGCTGCCATCGTCGTCGACTGCGCGGATCAGGTTAAGACCGCGCTCGGCGATCACGGTGGTCGAGAAGCTCCCGTCTTCGTTCGGCGTGACCGGCTCGCCGTTGATGGTGAGCCCAGGCGCGGCGCCGACACCTTTCACCACGACCGTCTCGCCCTCGGCAGCCTCGAGGAAGGCGCCCCGGCGCGGCGTGAAGATCACGAGGGCCGCGGGTTCGCTCTCCTCGACGACGGGCTCGGCCGGCGCGAGATCGACGGGCGCGACGGACTCGGACGTGCACCCGACGACGAGCAGGGCGAGCGCGGCGGCGAAGATCGAACGTCGAAGGGGGCGCCACATGGAAGAGCAGAATAACAAGAATCGCGCGCCGGACGTTACGAAGAGCGCCGCTCGATCCGCTGGAGCTCGGCGCGAAAGCCGCCCATGTCGACGTCGCGCCGCCGGCTGACTACGAGTCCGTGACGCAGGGCGGCCCGCTCAGTCTCGCGCGCGAGGGGCGACAGCCAGACGAGCCGCCCGTCGGCCGGCAACCACTCGGCCGCGCGTGCGAGCACCTTCTCGAACACCGGACGCAAGCTCTCGAGGTCGGCGATGCGCCGTCCCATCGGGGGGTTCGACACGATGAGGGACGGCGGCCGCGGCGCGCGGTAAGCGCGCGCGTCCATGCGCGTCAGCGAGGCGGTGATACCGGCGGCATCGAGGTTCGTGCGGGCGGCAGCGAGGGCCGCCTCGTCGAGATCGCAGCCGAGGAGCGTCGCCCCAGGAGCAAGCCGCGCGCACTCGATGAGCTCCGAGGCAGAGCCGACGAACGGATCCCACACCACGTCGTCGGGGCGCACCCGCGCCGCGCGCGCGAGCGCCGCAGCGATCGTCGGGTGAGAGCCCGCAGGCAGGAGGGCCTGCCGATACGCGAAGCGCGTGTCCTCGAGCCCGCGTGGCCAAACCTCGACCCCGACCTCGTGCCCGAGAACGTGAACCACTGCCTCCCACTGAGCGTCGCGCGGATCGTTGACGAACTCGGGACGACGTTCGAGAACCACCTCGGCGACGCGCACGCTGCCGCCGCGACGACGTCCAGCGTCGGCCCACTCGAGCCGATAGCGCACCGGACCGACGTTGTAGGCCTCGAACACCGCGAGCGCGGTCGGCGAGGTGAGCGCAGCCGCGACGGCCTCCTCGACGCCGCCCGCCGCCTTCACCGAGAAGCGGCCGAGCGGGAAGCCGAATCGCAGCGCGGTGCGCGCACGCGCGAGCGCCTCGAGACCGCCGTCGATCGAGAGCGAGACGAGGCCAGGCGAGACGACCCGGGAACCTGCGCCGAGCTCCTCGAGGAGGAAGTCTTCGAGGCCGCGGCGCACGTGAAGCCACGCCTCGAGCCGTCGCGCAGGACGACCATCGACGCGGAGCGAGCTCGGCGCAGCGCGGGCCTCGCCTCGACGCACCATGACCTCGGCCTCGGCGAGGATGCGATCGAGCCGCACGTCGCGATGGGCGGCCGCCAAGCGGCGCAGCTCGTCGAGGCCGGCCCGCGCGAGGGGTGAGTGGCTCTTTCCCAGCGCCTCGGCGAGCGCCCGGTGATGCTCGACGCGCGTCTCGCGGCTCACCCGTGACGCGAGCGCCTCGATGACGTCATCGCCACCAAGACGCCCGAGCACGACGATCGCCTGACGACGCGCGATGTCGTCCTCGTCACCGAGTCGAGCGAAGAGCGCCGCCCGCAGCGGAGCCTGCTCGTCGGCCGCGAGGCCGCGCGCGAGGCGCCCAGCGAGCCTCACCACCCGAGCGCGAGCAGGCGGGACCGACGAGTCGAGCGCCGCGAGGACGCCCCCGACCGCGTGACCGGCGAGGCGCGCGATGGCCTTCTCGGCGCGGTCGCACGCGAGCTCGTCACCGCTCTTGACCACCGTCAAGAGTTCGTCGAGATCGCCTCGCCCCGGGGTGTACCCGGGATCGGCGAGGCGCAGATCGAGGTCTCGACTCATCGTCGAGCTATGTCGCTCCTCGCGGCGCGCGGCCAATCTTTTCGCGGCGCACGCTCGCGCAGTCTAGGCTTGGGTCTTCATGAATTCGCCGCCCCCCCGCGAATCCGCTGAGCTCCTCGTCGGCCCCGAGCAGAACGGCCGCCGCCTCGACGCCGCGCTGAAGGCGCTGTCCGGACTCAGCTGGGAGCGCGCGCGCAAGGCGATCGCGACCGGGAAGGTGTCGATCGACGGGGACACGACGAGCGATGGCGCGAGGGCGGTGCGTACGGGGATGCGCCTCCGCATCGACGAGCGCGCGCCTGGCAAGCGGGCCGAGAAGCTGCGCGAGCTCACCATCGTTCACCTCGACGCCTCGCTCGTCGTGGTCGAGAAGCCCGCCGGCGTGAGCACGATCCCGTTCGGGGACGAGTCACGCGAAGAGCAGCATCAGACGCTCGACGCGCTGGTGAGGACGACGCTGTCGCGAATGCTCGGTGCGCGCGGCAGGCCCGAGCTCGGCGTCGTTCAGCGGCTCGACAAGGAGACGAGCGGGCTCATCGTGTTCGCGCGCACGATGGCCGCCAAAAAATCGCTCACGCAGCAGCTGCGCCTCCACACCGTGCACAGGCGCTACCTCGCCCTCGCGCACGGCTACGTGCAAGGCGGGACGATCCGCTCGCAGCTCGTAGCGAACCGGGGCGATGGCTTGCGTGGCTCGATCGCGAACCCCAAGGCCGGCCAGCTCGCGGTGACGCACGTCGAGCCGCTCGAGCCGCTCGCCGGTGCGACCCTGTGCGCCTGCCGACTCGAGACGGGGCGCACCCATCAGATCCGGATCCACCTGTCCGAATCAGGGAATCCGCTGCTCGGCGAGCGGGTGTATGTGCGGCGCTACCCCGGCCCGATCCTCCCGGCGCCGCGCGTGATGCTGCACGCCGCCGAGCTAGGCTTTCGCCACCCGGCGAACGAGCGCGAGCTGCGCTTCGAGTCCGAGCCCCCCGAGGATTTTCGCGAGCGACTTGCCGCCCTGCGCTCGACGAGGTACTGAACACGTGTTCCGTAACCCTCGCCCCCCGACATGTCCGCCCCACGCTTTGCGGAGCTGCTCGGGCGCTCGTGCTTCTCGTTCCTCGAGGGCGCGTCGCACCCTCATGAGCTCCTCCACCGCGCTCACGAGCTCGAGCTCGACGCGCTCGCGCTCTGCGATCGCGACGGGCTCTACGGCGCGGCACGCCTGTACGTGGCCGCTCGCGAGCTCGCCGACGCGCATCCCAGCGCCCGCGCCCCGCGGATCCTGGTCGGCGCGGAGCTGACGCTCGAGCCCGAGGGGCTGCCCGCGCCGCCTGCTTATCGGCCCGGACGACAGCCGAGCGTCGCGCTGCTCGCGATGGATGCCCACGGCTACGCGAACCTCTGTCGCCTCTTGACCGAGACGCACGCCACGCATCCGAAGGGCACGGCGGGCATCGCCGCGAGCCGAGTCGCAGCGCTGTCTCGAGGATTGATTTCGATCCTGCCACATGACCCGCGCTGGCCACTCGAGAGAAGCGGGCTCGAGGCGCTGCGTCAGGCCTTCGACGAGCGCCTCGCCGTCGCGGTGTGGCGGCACCTCGAACCGCACGACAGGTCACGTCTCGAGGCCGCGCTCGAGCTCGACCTGCCGATCGTCGCGAGCGCCCGCCCGCTCTTCCATCGCCGAACGAAGAAGCCGCTCGCCGACGTCCTCCACTGCATCCGACATGGCGTCACGCTCGATGCTGCAGGCGCCGCTCTCCCCTGCAACGCAGAGGCCGAGCTCACCTCCGCTAGCGCACTTGAGCGACTCTTCCCGGGTCGGCGCGAGTGGCTCGAGCGCAGCGTGGCGCTCGCCGAGCGATGCACCTTCTCGCTGAGTGAGCTCCGCTACGCCTTCCCGAGCGAGCGAGACCAGGCCGGCGGCGGCCCCGACGATGCCCTCCGGCGCGCGGTCGACCTCGGCGCGAGCGAGCGCTTCCCCTCGGGTGTCCCAGGCGACGTGCGCGCGCAGCTCGATCGAGAGCTCGAGCTCATCGCCGAGCTCGACGTCGCCCCCTACTTCCTCAGCGTAAAGCAGATCGTCGACATCGCACGCGAACGACGCATCCTCTGCCAAGGTCGCGGGAGCGCCGCGAACAGCGCGGTCTGCTACGTGCTCGGGATCACCGCGGTCGATCCGGTAAAGAGCGCGCTCCTGTTCGAGCGCTTCATGTCGGTCGCGCGCCGCGAACCCCCGGATATCGACGTCGATTTCGAGCACGAGCGCCGCGAGGAGGTGATCCAGGAGATCTACCGGCGACACGGACGCGAGCGCGCCGCGATGGTGAGCGAGCTCATCTGCTACCGCGGCAAGAGCGCCCTGCGCGAGGTCGGTAAGGTCTTCGGGCTCGCGACCGAGCAACTCGACCGCTTGAGCCACCTCGCCGGCTACACGCACGCCACCGAAGAAGAGTCGCGGCGCGAGCCTAAGAGCCGCATCGACGGAGCCCCACGCGTCGCCGAGCTGACCCGAGACGCGCTCGCCGGGCGAGGGCTCGACCCCGACGATCGTCGGCTGACCCAGGTGCTCGCCCTCGCCGAGGAGCTGCAGGGTGTCCCGCGTCACCTGTCGATCCACGTCGGCGGCTTCGTGCTCTCGGCCGAGCCGCTCGACCACGTCGCCCCGATCGAGCCGGCCTCGATGGCGAACCGCACCGTGATCCCCTGGGACAAAGACGACATCGACGCGCTCGGCTTCTTCAAGGTCGACGTGCTCGGGCTCGGGATGCTCACCGCGATCCGCAAGGCGCTCGCGGCGGTCCACGAGCGACGTCATGGCTCGCTCGAGGGCTTCGATCCCATCGCCGAGCTCGCGCGGCTCCCTGTCGAGGATCCGGCCGTCTACGACGCTTGCTGCCGCGCGGACACGATCGGGGTCTTCCAGATCGAGAGCCGCGCGCAGATGGCGATGCTCCCCGCGCTGAGGCCGCGGCAGTTCTACGATCTGGTCGTCGAGGTCGGCATCGTGAGGCCGGGGCCCATCCAGGGCGGCATGGTGCACCCGTACCTGCGGCGCCGCACCGGCGAGGAGGCGGTTCATTATCCGCACCCGATCCTCGAGACGATCCTGAAGCGAACGCTCGGCGTGCCGCTCTTCCAGGAGCAGGTGATGCAGATCGCGATCACCGCGGCAGGCTATCTCCCGGGAGAGGCCGATCAGCTTCGGCGCGACATGGCCGCGTGGCGAAGGAATGGTCGGCTCAAAATGCACCGCGACAAGCTGGTCGCCGGCTTTCGCGCGCACGGGATCTCCGACGCGTTCGCCGAGTCGCTCTACCAGCAAATCCTGGGCTTCGGCGAGTACGGCTTCCCCGAGTCGCACGCCGCGAGCTTCGCCCTCCTCGTCTATGCCTCGGCCTGGCTGAAGGTCCATCACCAGGCCGCGTTCACGGCGGCGCTCTTGAACTCGCAGCCGATGGGCTTCTACTCGCCGTCGAGCCTCGTCCGCGACGCGCAAGCGCACGGCGTCGAGGTGAGGCCGGTGCGAATCGAGGCGAGCGACTGGGACACGCTCCTCGAGCCGCGCGGCCCCTCGAGCGAGACCCAGGCGATCCGGCTCGGCTTCCGACAGATCCGCGGCCTGAGCGAGTCGAAGGTGACTTCGCTGCTGCAGGCCCGCGACGAACACCCGTTCGCGAGCATCGACGACGTCGCTCGCCGCTCCGGCCTCACGCGCCCCGAGCTCGAGCAGCTGGCGCGCGCGGGCGCATTCGACACCCTCTGTCCGTCACGACGCGAGGCGCTGTGGCAGCTCCGCGCTCCCCGCGAGGCGGGCCTCTACGACGACGTGCCGCTCGAGCCCACGACCCCCGTGAACCTGCGTCCGCTCGGCGCGCCGGAGCAGCTCGCGCTCGACTACGGCACGCTCGGCCTCTCGCTCCACGATCACCCGATGCGGCACCTTCGCAAGGAGCTCGCGCGACGTCGGGTGCGGCTCGCCCGCGACCAGGCGCGCTTTCGCCAAGGCGAGCGCGTCACCGTCGCAGGGCTCGTTCAGTCACGCCAGCGCCCGGTCACGGCCAAGGGGATCGTCTTCATCACGCTCGAAGACGAGAGCGGCACGGTGAACCTCGTCGTCTACGGAGACGTGTTCGCGCGCTACGAGCTCGCCGCTCGACACGCAGGGCTCCTCCTCGCGCGAGGGCGCGTCGATCGCAAGGGCGAGGTCGTCCACGTCCGCGCCGAAGAGCTCGAGCGCCTCGACCTCCCGACCGGCACCCGCCCGCTCGACACGCGCTCGCGCGACTTTCACTGAGCCGCGAGCGCTCTGACCGCAGCGGGGGACATTCAGCCCGCGAAGCGCACGCGGTCGAGGCGCGGAGGGATCCCGACGAGGCTCTCGGAGAGCGTCTGGCGCTCGCCGTCCGAGAGATCGCGAAACTCGACCGCCATCCCGAGGCGCCCGCGATCCCCGCGACGACGCCCCGTCACCGCGCGCGTCACGCGGCCAAACACGAGGAGCTCGGGCCCTTCGTAGCGCGGAGGTCGAAAGCCGACGACCACCTCCGAGCCAGGATGGAGCGGCATCGCCGTGTCGATCCAGAGGCCGAACGGTGAGACCTCGCTCGCGAGGTGAGGCTCGGCGACGTCGCCGTAGTGGCTGACGACGTCGCAGCGGACGGCGACGGCGCGCCTCACCGCGCGTCGCGCGTCGGCGTGGCTCGTCGCGTGGAGGAACGAAGCGTCGGTCAGCGTCTTGCGGTCCCAGCGCGCATCCATCGCACACGAACCTACACAACGCCTGACGTGGGACCAAGAAAGCTGCGACGCATGCTATCTCGACCCGATGCACTTCCGACCCGATTTGCTCGCAGGAAAGACCGCGTTCGTGACCGGCGGCGGCTCCGGGATTTGCAAGGGGATCGCGCACGCGCTCCTCGCCCACGGCGCCACCGTCGCCATCGCCGGCCGCAAGGCCGACCGGCTCGAAGTCGCCGCGCGCGAGCTCGAGGCCGGCTCCGGCCAGCGCTGCCTCGCGACCCCGTGCGACGTCCGCGAGCCCGACACCGTCGAGGCCGCCCTCGATCGCACGCTCACCGAGCTCGGGCGCCTCGACATCGTCGTGAACGGTGCGGCGGGGAACTTCCTCGCGCCCGCCTCGCAGCTCTCCTCCAACGGGTTTCGCACGGTGTTGGCGATCGACGCCCTCGGCACCTTCAACGTGTGCCGCGCCGCCTTTGACCGCTGGCTGCGCGACCACGGCGGCGCGATCCTCAACGTGAGCGCGACGCTGCACTACGGGGCGACCCCGCTCCAGATCCACGCCTCGGCGGCGAAGGCGGCGGTCGATGCGATCACCCGCAGCCTCGCCCTTGAGTGGGGCAGACTCGGGATCCGCGTGAACGGTCTCGCGCCTGGCCCCATCGCCGACACCGAGGGGATGGCGCGGCTCGCGCCGGGCGACGTCGCCGAGAAGCTCGCCGCGCGGATTCCGCTCGGACGTTGTGGGCGCATCGACGAGGTCGCGACCCTCGCGCTCTTCCTCGTCTCGGACGCTTCGTCGCTCGTCCACGGGACGACGGTCGTCGCAGACGGCGGGGCGTGGCTCGCGGGGACGTCGCTCGACCTCTGACGCTCGCGCGACGCCGAGTGGTCCCGGCCGCTCTCGGACTGCTATCGTTCTCGAATGCTTCGCTCGCTTGCTCCGCTCGGCGCGCTCGCGCTCGCGTCGTGCCACCTCGTCATCGGGCTCGATGACTTCGAGAAAGTGGAGAGCGGCTCGACGTCCCCCAGCTCGACGAGCGCGGGAGGGGCCGGGGGCAGCGGCGCGGGCGGCGACGGCGGGAGCGGCGGGGGCGCCTCACCGGTGCGCTGGGCGACGCTCTTCGGCACCAGCACGAACACGGAGTCGCCCGCCGTGACTCCAATGGTCGCGCTCGACGGCGGGGCGGCGCTCCTCGCAGGTGCGATCGACGCGAAGGAGCAACCGCTCTTCGGCAAGCCCTTCTCCGCCAGCCTCAACCACGTCACCGTTGCGCTCCTTTCGAAGGCCAACGGCTCTGCACCGATGACCGACACGCTCACCGCGACCCCGCTCGCTGCGAACATGAAGCGCGGCTTCGCCGTCGCGAGCAGCCCCGGGCACGTCTGGCTCGCCATCGTCGGGGCCTCCGATTCGAACGTGCCCGCCCCGCTCAACGTCTACCGCGACACCGCCGGCGCCACGATGACGGAAGTGCTCTCCATCCCCGGGCTCACGAACATCGACGACCTCGCGCTCGCGGCGACGGCTCAAGAGCCGAACCAGGGCGGCAATCTCTACCTGGCCTTCACCGAGAGCTCGGGGAACCGTGCCGTCCTCCATCGCTACACGATCGGCATGGGCGGGAAGGTAGCGGAGACACCCGCAGCAACGCTCGTGGTCAAGGCGAGCGAGCCGAGCAAGGTCGACACCGTCGTCGCGCTCGCCGCCTCATCGAAGGCCGCCTACCTCGCGACGAAGTGCAGCAACGGCGGCCGCGGGGCCCCAACGGCCTTACCCCTTGCCTGCCTCTACGGGCTCCCCAGCAACGTGGTAGGCGAAGTCGAGTTTAATGGCACGAGCTCATCCCCTACCGGCGAAGTCGTCCGCTTGCGACTCGGATGCACAGACATGGCGACCAGCCCGCTCGCCCTGACGACGCTTGGTGATGCACCTTACCTGGCGCTCGAATCGGCGTGCGCGGAGGTCCAGAAGAGCCCCGGGGAGAGCTCCGCATCGAGCGTCTTCAGCAACTACGTCGCGGGCGACGACATCAACTCATTTGGCTTGCTGACGTTTGCCGCGCCAACCAACGCGAACAGCCTTGGGACCTCGCTCGCCTCGGTCACGAGCAGCCCGCCCCTCTCGAGAGCACCGAACACCGCGATTTCCCTAGCCGCGAGCGGAGCCGGAGCCACCGCACGCCTCCTGGTCGCCGGAACGGTCGACACCTTCCCCGTCAACACGACCGTCCCGGCGCTCATGAAGATCGACCCGAAGACGCCGAATACCTCGACGGCCCTCGCCTCGGCCAAGACCGGGAGCGCCGAGCGTCAAGCCTTCCTCCTGAGCCTCGCGGCGACCCTCTCGACGATCGACGCCAAGGCGAGCGTGACCAGCGCGACCTCGAACGTGACCATCACGTCGGTCGCGGCCTCGGGCGACACCGTGCTCCTCGGCGGTCGGGTCGAGGGAGAGCTGGTGCTCGGCGGAGGCACACTGCCGCCGCTCAAAGGCAACTCGGGCGGCACGCCCTTCGTCACGGCGCTCGACGCCGCGCTCGTCGACGTCGCGCTCGATTGATCGTCGACAAGAACTCGCCGCGCTCAAGACACGACGCGCAACGATTTTCCGACGAGGACCGCGTTGTGGCTGCCCATCTGGTAGCCCGCGAGGTCAACGGTCACGAACCGGAAGCCATGCTCGCGCCCTGCCGCGACCAGGCGTCCGCGCACCTCGGCATCGAGCGCGCGCGGCAGCTCGTCGAGCGCGATCTCGATCCGCGCGATCGCGTCGTGGTACCGCACCCTCACTTGACGAAAGCCAAGCTCGGCGCGCAGCACGCGCTCGAGCCCACCGACCTGCGAGAGCCGCTCGCGGGTGACGCTGGTCCCGTAGGGGATGCGGCTCGAGAGGCACGCCGACGCGGGCTTGTCCCACACGCCTAGCCCGATCGCGAGCGAGCCCTCGCGCACGTCCGCCTTGGTGAAGCCGAGCTCGACGAGCGGGCTCACGACCCCCGCCTGCTTCGCCGCCTCAAGCCCCGGCCGGTAATCCCCGAGGTCGTCGACGTTGGTGCCGTTGACGAGGTGCGAGAGCTGCCACTCGCGCTGCTTCACGGCAGCGAGCCGGTAGAGCTCGCTCTTACAGTGAAAGCAGCGGTCCGGGTTGTTCGCGACGTACGCCGGGTCCTCGATCTCGCTCGAGTCGACGAGCCGGTGCTCGGCGCCGATCGCGCGCGCGACCGCCACGGCCTCCTCCCGCTCGAGCTCCGGCAGGCTCGGCGAGACGGCCGTCATGCCGATCGCCTTCGGACCGAGGACCTCGTGGGCCACAGCCAGCATGAACGCGCTGTCGACCCCACCGGAGTAGCACACGAGCACGGACTCGAGCTCGCGCAGCATCGCGCGCAAGCGGTCGAGCTTCTCGGAGATCGTCACGCCTCCCGCATAGCATGATCGCGCGTCACGGTGCCCGAGGACCGCCACGCATCGACGCTCAAGTCGAGCGACGCTCGAGCCCGAAGAGGCGCCCTCCCGCGAGCGCGAGCGGCGCGGCGGCGACCGAGAAGAGCGCGCCCATCTTCGCGGCGCCCTGGATCGTCGGATCGGTGAACGCGGCCCCGGCGACGAACAGCGCGACCGTGAGCCCGAGCCCGGCGGTGAGGCCCGCGAAGACGAGCTCCTTCGGCGTCATGCCCTCGGGGATCGGGAAGCCGAGGCGATCGCCGAGCGTCGCGAGCGTCGAGACGCCAAGCGTCTTGCCGACGAGGAGCGCCGCGAACACCGCCCACGTCGCGGGCCCGATCGAGGTGAAGGCGACGCCTGCGTTGACGAGCCCGAAGCCGAACATGCCAAAGTCGACCGGTTGCTTCACCGCGTGCTCGAAGCGACGCATCGTGTCGGTCACGGGATCGGGCCCGACCGACTCGACGAAGAGCCCCTCGTCACGGACGGCGTGCGGCATGAACGGGACAATCGGCACGAGCGCGAGGGCCGGGTGCATGTGCGCCTTGGCGAGGCCGAGCCACGAGAGGATCCCCGGCACGAGCACGTAGAGCCACGGACTCAGCGCGCCGCGACGCTTCAGGAGCCACGCGAGGCCCATCGCGAGCGCGACGAGCGCGAGCCACACGGGCTGCGTCGGATGCATCGGATCCGGGTAGAACACCGCGATGATCGCGAGGCCGATGCCGTCGTCGGCGACCGCGAGCAAGAGCAGGTAGCTCACGGCCGGATGCTTCGCGCCGAACACTGCGCGCGCCACGAGCCAGGCGAGCGCGATGTCGGTCGCGGTCGGAACGCCCCAACCCACGGCGATCTCCGGTGCTCCGAGGAGGGCGACCATGGCCTTGTAGACGACGATCGGTCCGAGCACGCCGCCGAGCGTGCCGAGGAGCGGGTTCACCGCGCGGTTCAGCGGAAAGAGCGCGCCCCCAGGCAAGCAGGACTCGGTGATCTCCTTCGTCGCGATGCCGAAGAAGAAGGCCATCAAGATCTCGTTCACGAGATAGTGAAGCGAGGTCGCATGCGCCACCTCACCGCCGAAGCCGAGGAGCGTCAGCGGCGCGAAGTGGACGGTCGCCCGGTAGCCGACCTCGTCGAGGTTCGCCCACACGAGGCTCGTTAAGACGCCGGCGATGAGCGGGATCGAGAACTCGCGGAGGACCTCGACGACGCGACGTGGTCGTGACATCGAAGGCCCCCGCGTTCGGCGCAGCGCGCGTCAGCGACGGCGGCGCGACTCGCCCTCGCCGCCCCCTTCACCACCGCCCTCGCCACCGGCTTGCCCGGCGCTCGAGGTGCGGCGCGCGCGACGGCGACGCTCCTCCTCGCTCGAGTCCTCGCCAGGGCGCGGAGCCTCGCCGACGCTGAACTGCGGGAGGTCATCGCCACCGACCGGCCCACGCTCCTCGCGCGGGCCACGGTCGTCACGGCGCGGGCCACGGTCATCGCGGCGCGGGCCACGGTCATCGCGGCGCGGACCACGGTCGTCGCGGCGCGGGCCACGGTCGTCGCGGCGCGGGCCACGGTCGCCGCGCTCGCGCTCCGGCGGGGGCTGGTAGCCCTCGGGCTTGGGCAGCGTCTCGCGATGGCTCAGGCGAACCTTGCCATCGTTGTCGACGCTGAGGACCTTGACCTGGAGCGGGTCACCCTCCTTGCAGATGTCCTCGACGCGCTCGGTGCGGCCCCAGGCGAGCTCCGAGATGTGCACGAGGCCATCCCAGTTCGGCAGGATCTCGACGAACGCGCCGAAGTCGGCGAGCCGACGCACGATGCCGTCGTAGACCTTGCCGACCTCGGGCTCGGCGGTGAGGCCGTTGACGATGTCGACCGCCTTCCGAAGCGCCTCGGCGTCGGCCGAAGCGATGTTGACGGTGCCGTCGTCCTCGACGTCGATCGACACGCCCGTCTGGTCGACGATGCCCTTGATGGTCTTGCCGCCGGGCCCGATGATGATTCGGATCTGCTCGGGCTTGACCTTGATCGAGACGATTCGGGGCGCGTACTTCGAGAGCTCGGGGCGCGAAGCCGGGAGCGTCTCGAGCATCTTGCCGAGGATGTGAAGCCGGCCCTCACGCGCCTGGTTCAACGCCTGGAGCATCAGCTCGCGGGACAGGCCCTTGATCTTGATGTCCATTTGGATAGCGGTGATGCCCTTCTCGGTGCCGCACACCTTGAAGTCCATGTCGCCGAGGTGATCCTCGTCGCCGAGGATGTCGCTCAGGATGATGTTGCGCTGGCCGTCCGTGATGAGGCCCATCGCGATGCCCGCGACCGGCGCCTTGATCGGCACGCCCGCGTCCATCAGCGACATGCAGCCGCCGCACACCGCTGCCATCGACGACGAACCGTTCGACTCGAGCGTCTCGCTGACGATGCGGATCGTGTAGGGGAACTGCTCCTTGGTCGGGATGATCTGCGCGATCGCGCGCTCGGCGAGGGCACCGTGACCCACCTCGCGGCGGCCCGGTCCGCGCATCGGCTTGGTCTCGCCGGTCGAGAAGGGCGGGAAGTTGTAGTGCAGGTAGAAACGCTTCCAGCTCTCGCCGTTGAGCGCGTCGATCTTCTGCTCGTCGCTCGTCGTGCCGAGCGTCGTCGTCGCGATCGCCTGGGTCTCGCCGCGCTGGAAGAGCGCGCTGCCGTGGGTGCGGAAGAGCACCCCCGCCTCGGTGGCGATCGGGCGGATGTCGCGCGGGCCGCGGCCGTCGATGCGGCGCTGCTCGGTCAGCATGAAGTCGCGGACGACGTGGTACTTGCGCTCGTCAAACTCGTTCTTGGCGAGCTTCTCTACCGCGAGGTACTTCGCGTCGCCGAGCTCGGCCTTCAGGGCCTCGAGCATCTTCGCCTTGAGCTGCGCGTAACCCTCGTAGCGCGCCTGCTTCTCCTTCACGCGCGCGGCCTTGTCGAGCGCACCGTCGACGAGCTCGCGGACGCGCTTCGCGACGTCCTCGGGCAGCGCGTCGGGCGACCAGGCGATCTTCGGCTTGCCGACGGCCTTGGTGATCGCCTCGATGAGCTCGAGCACCGGCTGGGCGGAAGCGTGCGCGAACTGGAGGGCGTCCGCCATCTCCTGCTCGCTCACCTCGGAGGCGCCGCCCTCGACCATCACGATCGCGTCGCGGGTGCACGCGACGATGATGTTGAGGTCGCACTTCTCGAACTGGCTGTTCGTCGGGTTGATGACGAGCTCGCCGTCGATGCGGCCGACCCGCACGCCGACCACCGGGCCGTCCCAAGGCAAGCTCGACATGCTGCAGCAGAGGCTCGCCCCCGTCAGCGCGAGCACGTCGCCGCGGTTCTCGCCATCGGACGACATCACGGTCGCGACGACTTGCGTGTCCATTCGGAACCCGTCCGGGAAGAGCGGGCGGAGCGGGCGGTCGATGATGCGGCACGAGAGCACCTCCTCATCCCGCAGGCGCCCCTCGCGCTTGAAGAAGCCGCCGGGGATCTTGCCTGCGGCGTAGGTCTTCTCGACGTACTCGCAGGTGAGCGGGAAGAAGTCGGTGCCGGGGCGCGGCGGCGCGTAGCACATGGTGACGAGGACCTGGGTCTCGCCGTAGGTGACGAGCACCGAGGACTCGGCAAGCTTCGCGAGCTTGCCGGTCTCGAAGGTGAGCGGACGGCCGCCCAGCATCACGGATTCACGGATGATTTGACGAACGGACATGGTGCGATCTCCGACGAGCGCCGCGTCGCTGACGAGGTCGCTCGCGTTGGGGCCGGACCGCAGCGGGTTCTTCTTCCTCGGTTTCTGAGCATGACCGCGGTCATGCGCAGGAATCGAAGACGAAGAGTGACTCGCTGGGGTTCGACGGTTACGAGGCTTCGACCAGGCCCCGCGTCGCCTGCTCGTCTGAGGCGGCTCGAGGCGGGGCGCTGGTCACCCGCAGAGGCGTGATGCCGCCGCGGAGGGCGTCGGCCGTGAAGTCGGAGTGCTCGAAGCGCTTCCGGCTCCAGCGGACCGACTGAAGGATCACTTGCGGAGGCCGAGGCGGCCGATCAGCGCCTTGTAGCGGTCGTAGTCGACGCGCTTCAGGTAGTCGAGCTGGCGGCGACGCTGGCTGACGAGCTTCAAGAGACCGCGGCGCGAGTGATGATCCTTCGCGTGGGTCTTGAAGTGATCGGTGAGCTCCGAGATGCGCTCCGAAAGGATCGCGATCTGGACCTCGGGCGACCCCGTATCCTTCTCGTGGGTTCGATATTGGCTGACGATTTCGGCTTTCTTGATCGGGTGAAGCATGGATCTCGTTTTGACGCCTGACCGCGAGCCGCCCGGAATGGACAGCCTGCGGAGAGGCCATGTTGGGCGCGGTAGTATACGCGGGAGCGCCTGGGGGTCAACCCTACGGGACCGGCCGGTTGGCGCGGGGCGCCAGGGTCTGCCGACGAGCGCGATGGCGCCGGCGCCATCGAAGCGGTCTTGCGGCGCGATCCGTTTCCGGTAGATGCTCCCCACCCATGTTGCGTGGTCGCGCGGGGTCCGCGCCCTTGACCTTGTCGCTCCTCGGAGCAGCCGCCGTGACGCTCGTCGGGTGCGGCTCGGCCATCGTCCGCGAGTGGACCTCGCTCTACAGCGTGGCCGACGGCCAGCTGAACCGCCTCGAGGCGACGAGCGACGGCAAGGCCACCGCCACGATCTATGCGACCCGCGCGTCGACGCCTGGCGTCTGGACGGAGCTCTACTTCACCGGCACCTGGCGTGAAGAGGACTACGTCTTCGTTTTCGACCTCGCGTGCGTCTCGTCCGACTGCGTCGGAGATGACTTTCAGCTGCGCTGCGTGGTCATCGACGAGGAGAACGGCAAGACCTGGAAGCTCGACTGCACGGGGAACAACAAGTGGCAGAACTACCCCTTCTTCTGGCAAGAAGTCCTGTGATCCGACGCGCCCTCTCCCTCGCGGTCCTGGTCGCATCCTCCAGCTGCCTCCCCGCTCCAGGCTCGTCGAAGACGGCCGACGAGGCGAGTCTCGCGGCCTCGCGACCACCGCTCCCTCCGCTGGCGTCGCCACCATGGCGCGCCGAGTCGCCCCAGCCGTCCGATCACCCGGCCACGAACGATGCCGCCGTGACGCTCCTCCTTCGCGGGGCGCGCCTGCTCCTCGGCAACGGCAAGGAGATCGCCAACGGACACTTGCTCTTGATCAAGGGACGCATCGCCGCCCTGGGCGAAGGACCTGGCCCCGCGAGCCCTCCCGAAGGCGCATACGTGCTCGACCTCGCGGGCAAGACGGTGACGCCTGGGCTCATTGACACGCACTCCCACATGGGCGTCTTCCCCATGCCCGCAGCGCTCGCGCACGACGACGGCAACGAGCTAGTGGCGGCGACGACGCCCGGCGTCCGCACGGTCGACGCGATCTGGCCCTTCGACCCAGCCTTGCAACGCGCGCTCGAAGGCGGCACGACCACCGTCCAGATCCTGCCGGGCTCCGCGAATCTGATCGGCGGTCGAGCGACGACCATCAAGCTCAAGCCGGCCCAGACCGCGCGCGAGCTCGTCTTCCCCGGCGCGCCTCACGGACTCAAGATGGCGTGCGGCGAGAATCCGAAGCGCGTGCACGGTCGAGGGAGGAGGGTCGCTCCCGCCACCCGCATGGGGAACCTCGCCGTCCAGCGGGCCGCGTTCCTCAAGGCGCGGCGACTCATCGACGAGTGGGCGCAGTGGGCGACGTCGGAGAATGAACGCCGCGCGACCTGGGAGAAGCGGGCGATCGAGGCGACTCGAAAAAGCGAGAAGCTCGCCGCGAAGCGCGAGGCGTGTCAGTCGCGCCCCGAGCCCGACCGCTGCCTCTCCGCGCTCCAAGGAGCGGGCGCAGCCCCAAGCCCCGAGCCCTTCGAGCCGAAGCTGCCGCCCGCGCGCGATGTCGACAGCGAGGCCCTCGCCGCCGTACTCGAGGGGCTGAGCCTCCTCCACGTGCACTGTTACCGCTCGGACGACATGAGCGCGATGATGGGGCTCGGCGACGAGGTCGGCTTCAAGGTGACCTCGTTCCACCACGCGCTCGAGGCCTACAAGATTCGAGACGACCTCGCGCGACGGAAGATCTCGGTCTCGACCTGGGCCGACTGGTTCGGGTTCAAGCTCGAAGCAAACGACGGGATCCCCGAGAACCTCGCGCTCGTGCATGCGGCCGGCGGCGACGCCATCGTGCACACCGACTCGTCCGAGGGCGTGCGACGCATGAACCAGGAGGCGGCGAAGGGCCTCTGGTCCGGCAAGCACGCCGGCCTCGCGCTGACGGAGGCCGACGCGATCCGATGGCTGACCGAGAACCCCGCGCGCGCGCTCGGTGTCGAGCGCTGGGTCGGCACGCTCGAGGTCGGCAAGGACGCGGACGTCGTGGTGTGGAGCGGCAATCCGTTCAGCGTGTACGCCCGCGCCGAGCTGGTGCTGGTCGACGGCGAGGTTCGGCACGACGCCGCGAGCCCGAGCAAGCCCTGGAGCGACTACGAGGTGCAGCCGTGAAGCGACGAGAACTCCTTGGCCTCGCAGGGGCGGGGCTCCTGACGTGGACGACTGGCGCCGAGGCTCAGCCCGGTCCGACGAAGGGCGCACCGAAGGTCAGAGCGAAAGGCGGAACGAAGGGCGCGAAGAAGGCAGACACGTCGGGCGAGGACGAGCCTTCGGGCCCACGGGTCGCGCTCGTCGGCGCGACCCTGCTCGGGGCCTCAGAGCGCCCACTCGAGCGCGCGGTGATCGTCTTGCAGGGCGAGCGCATCGCCTCGGTCGGTACGGACGTGAGCGCTGCCGCAGGCGCGACGACCCTCGACCTCGCCGGCAAGGTGATCACTGCGGGCTTCGTCGATCCATTGACGCGCGTAGGCGTGACCGAGATCGATCTCGAGGATCGCTCACGCGACGACGCTCACTCGAGCGGCCGTGCGATCGCGGCGTCGTTCGCGGCCGCCGACGGCTACGATCCGTCCTCGCCGCTCGTCGCGATCACCCGCCGCGAGGGCATCACCTCGGTCGGGGTGGTCCCCGTGAGCGGGCTCGTCACCGGGCAGAGCGCGTGGGCCGACCTCGACGGGGATGTCCCGGCGCGCGCCCTCGGCTCGCGAAGTCTCGCGCTCCACGTCCTGCTCGATGACTACGCGATCGGCAGCGGTCCGGTGAATCACGCGACGGCGTTGCATCTGCTGCGCGAGCTCTTCGACGACGCCGAGGCTTACCGCTCGAAGCGCGGGGACTACGAGAAGCGGCAGGTCCGCGACCTCGGCGCGAGCCGCGGAGACCTCGAGGTCGTCACGCGCGCGCTCGATGGTAAGCTCCCCGTCGTCTTTCACGTCGACCGAGCGAGCGACATCTTGAACGTGCTCGAGCTCGCCAGGAGCCGAAGGCTGCGGGCGGTCGTCGCCTCCGCCGCCGAGGGCTGGAAGGTGGCAGGCGCCCTCGCCGCGGCGAAGGTACCGGCCATCGTGTACCCGCTCGACGAGGGCCCCCGCGATCTCCTGGTGCGCGGCGCTCGCGAAGACAACGCGGCGCGGCTCCACAAGGCGGGCGTCGTCGTCGCGATGTCCTCGGGCGAGAGCCACAACGCGCGCAAGCTCCGTCAGGTGGCCGGCAACGCCGTCCGCGCGGGGCTGCCTCACGCCGCCGCGATCGCCGCGCTGACCCGAGCCCCCGCGCACATCTTCGGACTCGGAGACTACGGCGCCCCGGCGGCGAAGCAGCTCGCCAACCTGGCCGTGTGGTCGGGCGATCCGCTCGAGCTCTCGACCCGCTGTGAGAGGCTCTTCATCCGTGGGCGCGAGGTCAGCCTGCGCTCACGTCAGACCGCGCTCTTCGAGAAGTACCGCTGACGCGAGAGAGCCTCTCGCCTTCGAGGCGGACGCCTCGAAGGGTTATCGTGTCGGGGGCGAAGCCGTGGCGACGCGCCGATCAGGCGGCGTGCTGCTCGTCGCCGTCGCGCACCGCGGGAGTCGCCGTAGCCGGCGCCAACCCCGTCTCGGGGTTCAGGAGGCAATACACGACGCCCCCGACGAGGTAGACCAGCGCGAGCCCGAGCATGTACTCGGGGAAGACGCGGAACGGCGCGGCGACGTAGGCCGCGAGGACGTTCGCGATCTGGAATGCGTTCATCGCCTTGTTCTTGCGGGCCTTGAGCTTCGGGAGGCGAAGCGTGCTGACCATCGCGAACCCGCCGACCGCAAGGAGGTACGGGAAATAGCTGAAGAACGACTCCGGGAGCCCGTATTTCATCGCGGTGAGGAAGGAGGAGCCGACGAGCGCCCCCATGAAGGTGCCGGGGATCCCGAAGAACACGCTCTCGCCGCCGGTCGTGATGTTGAAGCGCGCGAGGCGCACCGCGAGCGCGACCGCGTAGAGGGCAGCCGCGGCGGCCACGAGCCCAGGCATCGACGAGGAGGGGGCGACCCTGAAGTACACGAGCGCCGCCGGTGCGATGCCGAACGACACGAAATCCGCGAACGAGTCGAACTGGACGCCGAACTCGCTCGTCGCGTCGCAGAGCCGCGCGACCGTACCGTCCGCCTTGTCGAACAGGGTGCCCCAAAGGATCATCCACGCCGCGAGTTCGAAATCGCCGCGGGTGCTGCACACGACCGACGCGAGGCCGAGGACGAGCGACGCCGCCGTGAAGATGTTGGGCGCGAAATACTTGAGTGGCGGCATGGTCGGCTCTTCGTGCGGGACATTCGCAGATAACACGTTTCGCCCTCCCGCTGCACCCGGCACGGTTTACAGTGCGCCGCATGCACGGCGTGATCGCGGCGGGTTCGGCACCAACGGCGGAGGCGGGCGCGGAGATCCTCGCGCGGGGAGGCAACGCTGTCGATGCGGCCGTCGCCGCCTGCTTCGCGACGTCGGCGGGTGAGCCGGCGCTCACGAGCCTAGCGGGCGGCGGCGTGATGATTCACCGGGACGCCGCGACCGGTGAGGTGACGCTCTGCGACTTCTTCTCGGACGCTCCGAGGCTCCTGCCGAAGGACGTCCCGAACCTCGACTTCCGCGCCGTCGACATCGATTTCGGACCGGCGAAGCAGCGCTTCCACATCGGCGCAGGTGCAGCCGGCGTCCCCGGCGTGATCCCGGGACTGTGCACGGCGCTCGAGCGCTGGGGCTCGCTTCCGCTCGCCGACGTCATCGCGCCGGCCTGTCGCTTCCTCCGCGAGGGCGTCACGCTGGGGCCCTTCCAGGTACGCGCGACGAAGCTGCTCAAGGCCATCCTCACCGACACCGCGAAGGGGCGCGCGATCTACGCCCCGACCGGAGCGCTGCTCGGACCCGAGGACGTCTTCGTCCTGCCGCAGCTCGCCGACACGCTCGAGGACCTCGCGCGGAGCGACTGGCGCGAGGGGTACCGCCAGCTCACGCGCGCGATGCTCGAGCAGTTCTCGCCGGCGCAAGGGGGCCTCCTCACCGAGGCCGACTTCGATGGTTACGAGGTCGCGTTCAGGACGCCGCTCGAGCGTCGCTACCGCGGCGTGCGCGTGCTCACGAATCCGCCGCCGGGGGCCGGGGGCTCGATGATCGCGCTGATGCTCGGGCTCCTCGAGGCGAGTGAGTTTCGTCAATTGGCACCCGGCAGCGCCCTCCACGCGAAGCACTTGGCGTGCGCGATGGCGACGGCCGACGAGGCGCGAGCTCGCGGGCTCGCGACCACTGCGTTCGAGGACGCACGCGCGCGCTTCGAGGCGCTGCTCGCGGCTCCATCCCTCCCGAAGGCGCCGACCAAGAGCGGCCAGCCCTCGACGACGCACGTGAGCGTGCTCGACGCGAAGGGCAACGCCTGCGCCGTCACCTTTAGCTTCGGCGAGGGCAACGGCGCGCTGATCGGCGACACCGGCATCATGATGAACAACCTGATGGGCGAGGCCGACCTGCACCCGGGCGGCTTCGGCACGAGCCCCGCCGGCGAGCGCCTGTCGACCGGGATGTCTCCGACCCTGCTCCTCGACGACGATGGCAGCATCACCGTGCTCGGCACCGGCGGCGCGAATCGCATCCGCACCGCCATCACGCAGGTCGTCTCCTTCCTCGTCGATCGCGGCTACGACGCCGAGCGCGCGGTCGCGGCCGCGCGCCTTCACTTCGAGGCCGGCGTCCTAAACGCCGAGGTGATGGACCTCGTCGACCGCGGCGAGGCGCTCGCAGGCCTCGGCGCCGAGTCGTTCGTGCGCTTCGAGGAGCGAAACCTGTTCTTCGGCGGCGTGCACCTCGTGCGGCGGGCTGCGGACGGCACGCTCTCGGGTGCGGGCGATCCGCGTCGCAGCGGCGCCTTTCGAAAAGTGTGAGGCGCTGAGGCTCGGTCGCGCAGTCGCCGAGGCTCGGCGAGCGTCGACGACTCGGGTCGTGGTAGCGTGCTCTCGTGAATCGCACGCTCCTCCTTGCCGCGTCTCTCGCTCTCGTCGTCGCCAGCGCGTGGGGCGGCTGTTCGGACGAGGGCGGCTCGAGCGGCAGCGGCGGCGGCGGCGGCGCGGGCACGGCGACGGCATCGACGTCGAAGGCGGCGAGCTCGGGCGCGGGAGGCGCGAGCACCTGCGTCGGCGATGCCGACGGGCTCTGCGACTACGAGGGCGGCGAGGACTGTGAGTGCGAGGACTGCGTCGAGACCGCGTTCTGCATCTCGGGCTTGTGCACCGAGGACGGCGTCTGCGACGAGTTCGAGGACTCCTGCGTCTGCGCGGACTGTGACGCCAACTTCTACTGCGCCGATCCCGGCCGCCAGAACTGCACCGACGACGGCGAGTGCGACACCTTCTTCGAGGGGTGCCACTGCGCCGACTGCCAGGCTCACCCCGAGTGCGCGGACAACGCCGCGGCGTGCGCCGGCGGCCAGCCGAACGGCGGCTGCGACGCGAGCGAGGACTGCGCCTGCACGGACTGCCTCGGGACGGCGCGATGCGTCGCCTGCGACGACGACCTCGCGCTCTGCAACAACGACGAGCCCTGCTTTTGCGGCGAGTGCCTCGGGACCGAGGACTACTGCACGGCGAAGGAGTGCGTGAACGACGGCGTCTGCGCGCCCCTCTACGAGGCCTGCAGCTGCGCGGACTGCGACGGGAAGGTCGCGCAGTGTCCGTCGGGCGGCGCGGGCGGAATGGGCGGCGCGGGCGGCGCGGGGTGATGCGCGCTAGCGCGCGACCCGACGGACCTCGAGGACCTCGGGCATGGCGTCGATGCGTTGCATCACACGTACCATTTGCTCGGAGGTCTTGATCTCGAGCGAGAGGCGCAGCCACGCCGAGCCGTCTTTGTTGCCCTCAGCGCGAGCCGACGAGAGGTTCACGTCCTCGGTCGCGAGCAGGTTCGACACGTCGCGGAGGAGGCCTGCGCGGTCCTGTGCGCGGATCTCGACGTCGACGACGTGTCGCTCACCTTGCGTACCGCCCCAGTCGATCTCGACGAGGCGCTCTGGCTCGTCGGTCGTCCGCACATGCACGCAGTCCCGCCTGTGAATGACGATGCCGCGACCGCGTGACACGAAGCCGACCACGCGATCGCCGGGGACGGGATTGCAGCAGCGCGCGCGATTCCCGAGGATGTCGTCGACGCCGTCGAGCGAAAGGCCGCCGGTGCTCTTGCGCTTCGTCGGCAGGGTCGCGGGGAACGCCTCGAGGGTCGGCTCGGGGGCTGGCGTCCGCGCGCGGTCGAGGGCGAGCGCCGTGGTGCCGACCCCCTGCGGATGGCGGTCGCCATAGCCAACGGCGGCGAACATGTCCTCGACGCTCGGGTACTCGAGCTTGGCCGCGAGCTCCTCGTGGCTCACCTGCGTGATGTCGAGCCGAGAAAACTCGCGCATCACGATGTCACGCCCCTCGGCGATCGCCGTGTCCCGCGCTTGCTCGCGGAACCAGCTGCGCACCTTCGCGCGCGCCTGCGAGGTGCGGATGTAGCCGAACGAAGGGTTCATCCAGTCGCGGCTGGGCTGCGACTTTTTCTGCGTGAGGATCTCGACGCGCTCGCCAGTCTTCAACGGATAGTCGAGCGGCTGGATGTGCCCGTTGACGCGCGCGCCGCGGCAGCGATGCCCCACCTCGGTGTGAATGCGGTACGCGAAGTCGAGCGGCGTCGCGCCTTGCGGCAGGTCGAGGATGTCGCCGTTCGGGGTAAACACGTACACCTGATCCTCGAAGAGATCGGTCTTCAGCGACTCGACGAACTGGTGGGGATCGGCGACGTCGCGCTCCCAGTTCATGAGCTGGCGCAGCACCATGAACTTCTCGTTCTGCTTGGTCTGGACGTCGGCTCGCTCTTTGTACGCCCAATGCGCGGCGACGCCGTACTCGCTGAACTGGTGCATCTCGGCGGTGCGAATCTGCACCTCGAACGGCTTGCCGCCCGGACCGACCACCGCGGTGTGGAGCGACTGGTAGCCGTTCTCCTTCGGCTTCGCGATGTAGTCGTCGAACTCTTGCGGGAGCGGCACCCAGAGGCTGTGGACGAGGCCGAGGGCGGCGTAGCAGTCCGTGAGCTTGCCGCAAATCACACGGACGGCGCTCGCGTCGAAGATCTGATCGAGCCCGACATCCTTGCGCGCCATCTTCTTGTAGATGCTGTAGATGTGCTTCGGGCGGCCGCTGATCTTCGCGTCGATCCCCTCGGCGAGCAGGCGCTCGCGGAGCGTGGTCATCACCGAGTCGATGAACGCCTCACGCTCCCTCCGCTGCGCGGCGAGATCCCGCGCGAGCCGGTGGTACGTCTCGGGGTCGAGCGCTCGTAGGGACAGATCTTCGAGCTCCCACTTCAGCTGCCAGATCCCGAGGCGGTTGGCGAGCGGAGCGAACACCTCGAGCGTCTCGCGCGCGTACCGGAGCCCTCCCACCTCGTCGTCGCCCTCGCCCAGATGGAGGGCTCGCATCGACTGCACGCGCATGGCGAGCACCAAGATCACGACGCGGACGTCCTTCGCCATCGCGAGGAACAGCTTGCGGAGCGACTCGGCCTCCTCCTCCTCGATGCGGTCCCAGCGGATCGACGCGAGCCGCGCGACACCTTCGATGAGCCCGGCGACCTCGGCCCCGAAGCGCTCGCGGATGCGCTCGCGCGCCGAGGGGTCGCGGAGGCTCAGACGCGCGAGCAGGGCCGCCACCACGGCGGCGGGATCGAGTCGCAGCTCGGCCACGATCGTCGCGGCCTCGAGCGCCTCGGCCTTCGGCTCGAGCGTCGAACCGAACCGCGGCTCGCGGGCAGAGGGATCGAGCGAGACGGCCTTCGGGCTCGAGGGCTTCGCCGCTCCGGGACCGGAGCCGCGCGGCGACGGGACCCCGGTCGCTGACGGTCGCGGGATCGCTACGCCGGCGCTCGAGCCGCGCGCAGGCGGCGTCGAGGCGCCAGGTCGGCTCGGGCGCGTCGAGATGGCCCGCGGTGCGGCCGCGATGCTCGAGTGCGCAGCGGCCTCGAGCTCCGACAGCGCGCTCTGCAGAGGAGCGGCGTCGACGTCCGGGTAGTGACGACGGACCGTAGCGACGAGCGCGTCCAACATTGTTCAGTTCATCATGGCACGGACACCCGACGGTGGCAGCGACGACAAAAGCGCGAGCCCCCGCGAAGGCGAGGGCTCGTGGTCCGACCGGTCGTAAGCCGAGTTCTGTGTCGTCACGCGGTCACCCGCGCGACGCTGGCGGTCATTCCTCTACGAGCCGCGTCACCGCGACCCTCCAGCAGCCTACCCGGAGACTTGGACGGGCCGTCCTCGAGCGTCTCCCTACATGGCCTTGCTTCGGGTGGGGTTTGCCGTGCCGCCTTCGTCACCGAAGGCGCGGTGGGCTCTTACCCCACCGTTTCACCCTTGCCCCGCGGCACCTCTCGCAAGCTGCGGCGTGGCGGTCTTTTCTCTGTGGCACTCTCCTCGGGGTCACCCCCACTGGGCGTTACCCAGCACCCTGCCCTGCGAAGCTCGGACTTTCCTCCCGCGCGGACTCTCTCGAGCCAGCGCCGGCGATCGCCTTCTCCGGTTTGGACGCCTAAGTCTTAGCAGATCGCGCGCAGGACGTCGTCGCTCGGCGCGGGGCGCCCGCGCAACATGACCGAGGTACGCCGCTCGCGTCGCGTCCGCGCAAGGTCGAAGGCGACCTCCCGCGCTCATCGAGCGCGCGCTCACGGCACTTCCTCGCGGACGCGCTGGTCCTCGCGTGCATCCACGCCACGTCTGGACACGCGAGTGTCAGCGTCAAAGTCGTCGATTGGGCCAGCATCGACTCCGACCTCCGCGTCGTCCGGCAGCCACAGCTCGTCGCGGACACCCAAGTGCGGAGCAACCTCGTGCTCACCTTCGGGTTCCAGCGGACGCTCGGCGACAGACTGCGCGGCAGCAACCATCCGCTCGGCTCGCAGCACTCCGCGCCGACGGTGCCGCAACGCGAGCGCGTCGTCCCCGACAGCGGCCCCTGAGCGCTCGTCCGACGTAGCGGGCGCGGGTTGAAACGGGCGCTCCGAAGCGTACGCGCGAGCTCACTCGAGCGCGTAGGCGTGTAAGCCGTACTCGAACTGGCACTTCGGACAGAACTTGGAGTTCGCGCCGACCTTCAGCCGGTAGCTGCCGGGTTGAACGTTCTTGGCGACCAGCACGGGGCATGGGTTGTAAAGATCACCCTTCTTGACCATCGTCATCCCATCGTCGGCATAAAGCGCGATCTCCGCGAACACCGCGCCGAGCTGCGTTTCGCTCTTCTTGTCGAGGTCGCAGCTCCCGCCGAACACGGGGAACACCCCCGCGACGACACGGTTCTTCCCCTTCGGAACGACGAGCGAATACCAGTCCGCATCGCCCGTTGCCTCGACCTTTGCGAGCACGTCCGGCGCGTACGCGTTGGCCTGAGCGCTGCTGTCGTTCGGCTCGCTCTCCGCGACCGTGAGCTCCGACACGCACTTCGAGCTGCAGCCGTCGCCGTCGAGGTCGCCGCCATCGTCGCAGAGCTCTCCGTCGCCGACGACGCCATCGCCGCAGGACGACTGCTGCGTCACCTTCAAGGTGTACGCGCCGCTACCGACGCCGCCGACGACCAGATAAATCGACACGCCCTTCGGCAAAAACACCGAGAAGCTCGACAACGTTCCGTTGCCCGAGTCATCAACACAAGCCGTGGTGGACGCGGTGTCGAGGCAGTCCGTGTAGGCCCACAGCACGGTGTCCGTGAGGCCTCCTGCCGGCGCGATGGTCTCGAAGCGGTAAGCGCCGCGCGATGGCGCCGTGAAACGATGGAGCCTCACCGCGGCCGCGAGAGACTTCTGCGTGCAGCTCGACGCGCTCCCGAAGCCCTTCGGGCCACCGACCGTCGTGGCGGTGTAGGTGGTGATGGCGCCGTCCTTCTTGACGAGGTTCGGGTCGCCGAGGTCGATCGCGGCGGCACACTGCGGAGCCTTCGCCGCGTCGAACCCGCAGCTGGCCGTGCACTTGTCGCTAGGGCCATCGTCGCAGAGCTCGCCGGGTTCGACCTCGGCGTTGCCGCAGACAGGAGCCGTCCGCTTGCAGTCGACCTCGCAGCCGTCCCCGGCCTTCGCGTTGCGGTCGTCGCACTGCTCCGGCGCCTTCACCAGACCGTCGCCGCAGACCGGTGGTATCGGCGCGTCGCCGCCAGCGCCACCGCTGCCTGCAGCACCCGAGCCGCCGTCGCCGCCTGCGCTCGCCGAGGTTGCATTTGAGGAGTTCGCCGCGTCCCCGCCCGCCGAGGCCGAGGAGACCGTCGCGCCGCCAGCACCCGATCCGTTCGAGACGGTTGAACCGCCCGAGGTCGAGGTCGCCTCTTCGCTCGAGCACGCCGCGCCGGTGAGCAGCACGGCGACACACGCGACACGCTTCAACGACGCCGCGCTCATGAGCCTCCGAGCCCGCCCGTGCTGCTGCTGCTCTCGAACTGACACCCCGTCTCGCAGAGCTGACGCGCGGAGGCGTTCGGAGAACAGGCGGAACAACAGAGGGAGCACGCAATATCGCTGTCGGTACCAGCCTGACACTCCTCGCCGTAGACGCGCCCGTCGCCGTCGGTGTCCCAGGCCGCGAGGTTGCACGCGTTCCCCTGCTGGCCGCAGCTCGGGTCGCCCTTCGGGCAGTACATCGCGCAAATAAACGGTCCACCATCCAGGTCGGGCGGACAGTACGTCTGGATCACGCCTTCGGGCGCATCCGAGACCTCGAGCGGAGGTCCCTTCAATGCGTCGCGCGGCGGCGATTCCGACGGAGCATCGACGGCTCCAGAGATGCAGGCCGAGACGAGCGACGATGTCGCGACCAACCCTGCGAGGGACATCCAGGTTCGCATGATGCCGAATAGTTTAACCGAAGGCGCCGCCCGGCGTAAGGCGCATCGGTACCCGTCGACGCGCGACGTGTGACGGAGTGTCACGTCGCCAAACCATTGCCGGCGACAGCCGCGCGGCGCGTGAAATCGCGGCGTCAGACCGAGAAGGAGCTGCCGCAGCCGCAGGTGCTCGTCACGTTCGGGTTCGAGAACTTGAAGCCTGACCCGTAGAGCCCCTCGACGTAGTCGATCTCGGTCCCGTCGAGGTACTGGTAGCTCAGGGGGTCGATGTACATCTTGACGCCCTTGTCCTCGAACTCCTCGTCCATCGGCGTGGGCGTGTCCTCGAAGTAGAGGTCGTAGTTGAAGCCCGCGCACCCGCCGCCGATCACCCGGAGCCGCAGGCCCTGCCCGAGGAGGCTCTCCTCGGTGGCGATGTCCTTGACCTTGGTAGCGGCGCGCTCGGTAATCGTGATCATGACCGCAGGAAAATAACCTTAGGTGAGGTTACGCGCCAGAGCCATTTCCGGCGCGCGCGATCCAGGTTAGAAGCCTCGCCCGTGACCGAGGAAATGCTCGCACGAACGCCGCTCTACAACCGTCATGTCGCGCTGGGCGCGCGCATGGTGCCATTCGCGGGCTACGAGATGCCCGTTCAGTACGAGGGCGTGAAGCAAGAGCACCTCGCGGTGCGAAGCGCGGCCGGCCTCTTCGACGTGTCTCACATGGGCGAGCTCGAGCTCGTGGGCCCCGAGGCGGGCGCGGTGATCGACGGGCTCATCACCAACGACGCCTCGAAGCTCGTCGACGGGCGCGCGCTCTACACCTGCGCCTGCAACGAGCGAGGGACGATCCTCGACGATCTCATCGTCTACCGCCTGCGCGCCGACCGCTGGCTCGTCGTCTGCAACGCCTCGAACCGGTCGAAGATCGCGCCGCACTTCCAGGCCGCCGCCGCGGGCCGCTGCGCCATCGAGGACGCCTCGGATCGAACCGCGCTCCTCGCGCTGCAGGGCCCGAAGGCGCTCGAGATCGCCGGCCGCGTCGGCGGCGCCTCGCTCGTGGAGCTGAAGAGCTTCGGCCTCGCCGAGCTCGTCCTCGCGGGAGTGCATGCGCTGGTCGCGCGCACCGGCTACACCGGGGAAGACGGCGTCGAGATCTTCTGCGCATCGAACGACGTCGTCGCGCTATGGGACGCGCTCCTCGACGCCGGCCGTGACCTCGGGCTCGTCCCGGCGGGGCTCGCGGCCCGCGACACGCTGCGGCTCGAGGCGCGCCTCTCGCTCTACGGCAACGACATTGACGAGACGACGAACCCGCTCGAGGCCGGCCTCGGCTGGACCGTCAAGCTCGACAAGCCCGGCTTCCTCGGCAAGAACGCGCTCGTCGCGCAGAAGGCCGCCGGGCTCGCGCGAAAGCTCGTAGGCCTCGAGATGGTGGGGCGCGGGATCGCACGCCACGGCTACCCGCTGCTCGACGCGACGGGCGCCAGCATCGGCACCTGCACGAGCGGCAGCCCCTCGCCGACGCTCGGCACGAACATCGGCCTCGGCTACGTCGCGGTCGGTCACGATGCGGTCGGAACCAAGCTCCTCGTCGATTGCCGCGGCAAGTCGATCGAAGCCGTCGTGGTGCCGACACCGTTCTACAAGCGCCCGACCTGAGCCCTCGAGACCTCACGCCGATGGCGCCCGGCACTCGGCGCCGACGACACCGACCAACGCATGCACCCTCCCCGCCGCGAGCGCGGGAGCACCGGAAAGGCAAGACCGATGAGCAGCGAGATCAAGAGCGACCGCGTGTACACGAAGGACCACGAGTGGGCGAAGGCCGACGGAGACGCCGTCGTCATCGGCATCACCGCCTTCGCCGTCGAGCAGCTCGGCGACATCACCCTCGTGAACCTCGACGTCGCCGAGGGGGACACCGTCGAAGCGGGCAAGCCCTTCGGCACGGTCGAGAGCGTGAAGACGCTCGCGGACCTGTTCGCACCCTTGAGCGGCAAGGTCGCGCGCGTCAACAAGGCCCTCGAGGAGCGCCCTGAGCTCGTGAACGACGACTGTTACGGCGAGGCCTGGATGGTGGCCATCGTCCCGACCGATCGATCGGCCATCGACGGCTTGCTCGATGCGGCCGCGTACGACAAGCTCCTATCCGAATCGCACTGACCCGCGACCGCGCGCCGCTTCACCGAGCCGCGCGTCCGTCCTTCGGAACCCGCCCACCCTACGACGAAGCCCATGCGCTACCTCCCTCACAGCGCCGAAGAAATTCAGTCGATGCTCGCCTCGTGCGGGGTCGCCTCGCTCGATGACTTGTTCGGCTCGATCCCCGAAGAGGTACGCCTCCGGCGACGCCTCGACATGGATCCGGCGCTCGACGAATCGACGCTGATGCGCCATGTGCGAGACCTTGGCGAGAGGAACGCGGCGGCGCGGATGACGAGCTTTCTCGGTGCGGGTGCGTACGACCACGTGTTCCCGGCAGCCGCCGACCAGCTGCTCCTCAGGAGCGAGTTCTACACGGCATACACGCCCTATCAGCCCGAGGTCGCGCAGGGCACCCTGCAGGTCATCTTCGAGTTTCAGACGATCGTCAGCGAGATCCTCGGGCTGCCGGTCGCGAACGCCTCGATGTACGACGCGTCGACCGGCCTCGCCGAGGCGGTGCTCATGGCTCGCCGATTGACCGAGCGCGACCGCACCATCTTGTGCGGCTCGATCCACCCCGAGTACACCGAGACGGTGAAGACCTACGCCCGTGAGCTCGACCACGGCAACGAGAACTGGGTCGACGTCCCTGCGAGCCCCTCGGGCGCCTCGGATCTCGCCGCGCTCACGAGCGCCATCGACGAGCACACCGCGTCCGTGGTCGTCGGCTACCCGAGCTTCTACGGCACCGTCAGCGATCTGCGCGCGTTGGCCGCGAAGGCGCAGTCCGTCGGCGCGCTGTTCATCACCGTGACGCAGGATCCGTTCGCGCTCGCGCTGATCGAGTCGCCCGGGGCGATCGGGGCTGACATCGCCGTCGCCGAGGGGCAACCGCTCGGCCTGCCACCTCAGTTCGGCGGCCCGGGCGTCGGGCTCTTCGCGTGCAAGCAGGACCGCAAGATGCTGCAGCAGCTGCCCGGTCGCATCGTCGGTGAGACGGTCGACAAGGACGGCAAGCGCGGGTACGTGCTCACCCTCGCCACGCGCGAGCAACACATCCGGCGCGAGCGCGCGACGAGCAACATCTGCACGAACAGCGGCCTCTGCGCGACGGCCCTGACCATCAAGATGTGCATGATCGGCAAGCGCGGGTTCATCGAGGCCGCCGAGCTCTGCCTGTCGAAGGCGCGCTACCTCGCCGACAAGCTCGGCGCATTGCCGGGTCACACGATCGTGAGCGATGCCCCGTTCTTCAACGAGTTCGTGCTCGAGCTGCCCGGGGACGCGAAGGGCACGCTCGACAAGCTCGCCGGGCTGGGGATCCTGGGCGGCCTCGATCTCGGTCGCTTCGCGCCCGCGCGCTCGAACCAGCTGCTCGTCGCGGTGACCGAAAAGCACAGCCGCGAAGACCTCGATCGCCTGGTCGCGGCGCTCTCGTGACCTGAGCCTCGTCGGGCTCGGCGCGGGTCGGATGGGGCGCTTGCGGGCGACGCGCGCTCGTGGGAGGTTCGGGCGTCGTGAGCCACTCCGAGATCCCGACGGTCCGACCGCTGCGCGTGCCGGTGACCTTGGTGGTTGGCGGCAGCGATCGATTGATCGGCCTCGTGAGCGAGGCGGCGATCTCCGCGCAGCTGCTCGTGGCCGAGTGCTGCCCTAGCGACGCCGCGACCACCGCGGCCGAGATGCGCCCGCTCGTGCTCGTGCTGCCGCGCGACGTATACGAGTCCGATCGCGAGGGATTCGACAGCCTCGCGCGCGACGTGCGGTCGAGGATCCTCGTCGCCGACGACGACCTCCTCGACCCGATCGAGCTCGAGGCACAGCTCGCCATTCTCATGGGCGAGGCCGAGAGCGCAAGGCCGAGCTGGACCGGCGAGCTCGGCTGACCTCGACCCCTCACCTCGCCGGCGTCGAGAAATGAGAAAGGGGCACTGTAAGGCGCCTCCGCAGGGCGCGTTCTTTCGGCACACCACGGAGGAACCCATGACCATCCGACACCGCCCTCTTGCGCTCACCGCCTTCGCGCCCCTCGTCCTCGTCGCCTGCGGCACGACGACGCAGCCGTCCGTCACCTCGCCGAGCTCCGAGTCGTATCAACGCTCGACCGAGGTACCGTCGACGCACCCACCGAGCGTCCACCAAGACGACGCGGGCCGCCCCGAGCCGTTCCCCGAGGGCGCTCCTGCCCCGGAGGCGCGCGAACACGAGGGCATGCCGATGCGCGGTCCGAGCGACGAGCCCACCGCACCGCCCGTAGCCGCCCCGCACGATGGCGACGGCCGAGGCGAGTCGGGCTTCGGCGTCGCCGAGGGCTCCGGTGCCAGCGGGGCGTCGAAGTCCGAGGCCAAGAGCGCCGAAGCCTACCGAGGTCGCGGAGGGCACTCGCCGTACCGCCACTCGCCTCCCGAGTATCGCCCAGGCCTCGCGACCGAGTGGGGTGAAGCGCGCACGTCGCACGTCTCGTCCGCCGCGTTCAGCCGCGCCGACGAGAGCCGCCCGTTCGCGATGGGCAAGCTCTTCTACAACGACTGGCGTGGCCTCGAGGGCATGAGCGGAGGCCGCCACGACGCCTACCGGGCGACCTTCGCGGTCGGCAGCGGCGTCATCGACGTGGGGCTTCGCACGGACGATGGTCGCTTCGTCAGTGGGTTTACAGCCAACGGCGACCATTTCGTCCCTGGCCATGCGGGCGAGCGCTACACGATCGTCGTGCGAAACCAAGGTCCAGGTCGCATGGAGATCGTCGCGTCGGTCGACGGGCTCGATGTCATCGACGGCCGGCCAGCGTCGCTCGCAAAGCGCGGCTACCTCGTCGAGCCCTGGGGTCAGGTCGAGATCGAGGGGTTCCGAACGAGCACGCGCGAGGTGGCATCGTTCCGCTTTGGGAGCGTCGCGCAGTCGTACGCCGCGAAGAAGCATGGCGACACACGAAACGTCGGCGTCATCGGGATCGCCGCCTTCCACGAGCAAGGCGATGCGCCCTGGCGCTGGACCGAGCCGCGCTACCGAGACCGTCGCATGGACGCCGAACCGTTCCCGATGCGCTTCTCGGCGCCCCCGCGTTGACCAGCGCGCTCGCACCCTTGAGTGACGTCCATCAATTGATACGGGTCAAGCTTGGCGCCGTTCGCTCGACCGAGGAGGGGCCCGCGTCACCACCTCGTGCCGCCGCTCGGTCAATCGGGTCCGCGAGCGGCCAGCAACGCCGCGAGCACGTCGGCCATCCCCGCCTGCTCGACCGCAGCGTCACCGCGCGGCGGCTCGAGCACGTCGCACTTCTCGTAGAGCTTCTCGGGCAACTCGAGGAGGAATCGGCTCGGCACGCGCTTCACGACCCGGCCTCGAACGACGCGCGCGCGCGCGTGACACAGGAAGAGGTGCTCCTTCGCGCGCGTCACGGTGACATAGAAGAGCCGTCGCTCCTCCTCAATCTCGTCGACCGCCTCGTCAGAGAGCGCTGACGGTCCGGGATCGGTCGTACGCTCCTCGAGCGTACGCGCGTGCGGCATCAGCCCCTCTTCCAGGCCGACGGCGAAGACATAGCGAAACTCGAGCCCCTTCGCGCCGTGCATTGTGGTGAGCGTGACGTAGTCTTCCCCGTCCTCGTCCGACGAGTCCTCTCGGAGCATCATCAGCCGCACCATCTGCGCGAGGGCCGCGCGTCGGCCTGGCCTCGCGTCCTCAGGCATCGCGGCGATCGCGCGGTCGCGCTTGTCGAGGAAGCGCAAGAGCAGCTCGACGCTCGACCAGCGGCGCCCCGCAGCTTTCAGGTTCTGGCCACACTCGGCCCAGATCTGCGCCTTGAGCGCGATGCGCTCGACGAGCCGCCGCGTCGCGTCGGCCATCGGGAGCGCGTCGATGTCACGCTGAAGCTCCGCGACCACGCGCGCGTAGTCGCGACACCCCTGGCGAGCGGCATCGGCGAGCTCGCTCACCGCGTGCGAGCGCTCGATGGTCGCCCACAACGATCGATCGTGCAGCGTCGCGTGGTGCCCGATGCGCTCGAGCGCCGCCTCCCCGATGCCGCGCGCGGGGTAGTTGAGCGTGCGACGCACGGCGAGCTCGCTCGAGTCCGGAGCGACCGCGACGAGCAAGTAGGCGAGCAGATCCTTGATCTCCTTGCGCTCGAACGTCTGCGTCCCACCGAACACGCGGTGCGGGATGCCGCGCGTTCGGAGCTCACCTTCGAGCTCGGGGGCCTGGAGGTTCGACCGGTAGAGGATGGCGACGTCGCGTGGCCGCACCTCACCAGACTGCACGAGGCGATGAATGCGGTCCCCGACCCACGCAGCCTCCGTCCCCGCGTCGGCCATCGTGATCACCTGCACCGACGAGCCCGCGCCCCTCGTCGCGCGCAGCGTCTTGCCGTGGCGACGCGCGTGGCTCGACGCGAGGACCGCGTTCGCCACCGCGAGCACGGCCGCCGAGGACCGGTAGTTCTCCTCGAGCCGCACCACCTTCGCGCCGGGGAAATGCCGCTCGAAATCGAGGATGTTGCGCACATCCGCGCCACGCCACGCGTAGATCGCCTGGTCGTCGTCGCCGACCACGCACAGGTTGCGATGCTCGGCGGCGAGGAGCCTCAGCATCTCGAGCTGCGACAGGTTCGTGTCTTGATACTCGTCAACGATGAGGAACGTGAAGCGCCGACGCCAGCGCTCGAGCACCTCGGGGATGCGCCTCCAGAGCCGCACCGGCTCGGTGACGAGATCGTCGAAGTCGAACGCCTGCAGGCTCCGCAGCATGGCCTCGTAGCGCGGGTACACCTGGGCGGTGATGGTGTCGTACTCGTCGTCCGACTCGGCGACGGTTGCGGCGTAGCCCTCCGCGTCGAGGAACGCGTTCTTCGCGAGCGAGATCCGGTTCAAGATCGCGCCGACGTCGTAGTTTCGCCCCGTGACAATGCCGCGGAGCGCATCGCGGACGAGCGAGGTGCAGTCGCCCCGGTCGAAGATCGCGAAGGCCCCCCCGCGCAGCGCGAGCGCCTTGGTCTCGCGGGTCAACACCTCGAGGCCGAAGCGATGAAACGTACAGGTGAAGAGGCCCTTCGTCGCCTGCGGCCCCGCGAGCCTCACCACCCGCTCCTGCATCTCGGCCGCAGCCTTGTTGGTGAAGGTCATCGCGAGGATGGCGTGCCCGGGCGTGCCATTGCGGATGAGCCGCGCGATGCGCTGCGTGACGACGCCGGTCTTGCCCGAGCCTGCGCCCGCGAGGACCAGCAACGGACCACGGTCGTGCTCGACCGCCTCCCGCTGCGAGGGGTTCAGCGAGATCGCCACGACCTTCGCCTCGAACGCGTGGTCAGAAACGCCAGGTAGCCTCGACCCGCGAGGGGCCGACGGCGATGGAAAGCGGGGCGCGCGACGCGGCCGCTGGCGCAGCGGACGGCACGGTCACGAGCAGCACCACGCCCGTCGCAGCGAACACGCCCCCGGCGACGAGGCCGACCGTCGAGAGCGTGCCCATCGTATTATAGGCGTCGATCCTGTCTTGCGCGGACGCCGGACAGGTCGACCCGCCGCAGAGCTTTTCGAGATCGCTGTGGCGCTTCACCGCGAGGCCCCCCGCGATCGCGCCGACGAGCAAGCCTGCGCCGCCGAGCCCGACGGAGGCCCAGCCGAGGATCGCCTGGGTGCCCGTCGTGCCGGAGTGGTGGGTCTCGGTCGCGCTGTCAGCGTCGGGGGCGCGCTCGCTCGTGAGCTTGAGGACCTCGGGCCGCGTCGCGCCGGCCGCAGCGACGGCAGCCTTCTCGAGGCGCAGATCGACCGAGACGTCCTTTTTCGCGACGACGTCGAAGCGCCTCTCGGCCGACTTGAACCCGGGAGCCGTGACGACGACGCGATGAGCACCCGGGTTCATCGGGCGCCTCAAGCCGAGCGCCGCCTGCTTCAGCCCGGTGTCGTCGAGCAACACGGAGAGCCCAGACGGCAGACCGCCGCCCTCCGCCGTCACCTGGATCGTTCCAGCGCCGATCTTGTCATCGAGCGTCACGACCTCGCTCTCGGCATCCGCCTTGGCCTGCTTCATCGCGTCGCTGGCGTTGGCCGGCAGCGCCTCGCGGACGACCTGCGTGTACGCCTCCTTCGCCTCGACGAACTTGCCGAGACCCACGTACGAGCGGGCGAGTCCGACCAGCAGCGTCGGCGCGTGATACAGCGACTCGGCCCGCGCAAACTTCTCGCGAGCTACGTCGAAGCGCTTCTCGGTGAGCGCCTGCGCGGCCTCCTTCGCGAGGTCGCGAGCCAGCGCCTTGTCGGCGTCGGAGGCCTGCGCGACGGCGTGTGGGGAGAGGGAGAGCGCGGCGAGCGAGAGCGCCACGGCAAGCCACGTCGAC
>VGRJ01000007.1 GCA_016875405.1 Deltaproteobacteria bacterium
CGCGCCGCATGCCGAAACTGACGCGAACGCCATGAGCGCCATGAGGAGGAGCGGGACCGACGCGCTGCGATGAGGCTTTCGCTCGTGTCGTTTCATGCTAGACCCTCGCGTCTTTCGGGCTCTGTCGAAGAGCCTACCACCTCACCGAGAGAAGCCACGTGAATCCAGCCTCCGACGAGAAGAGCCGCGCCGACCACGACGACGGGCGCGAGATCCTCGGAGAGGAGCAAGCGCTGTGCGACCGCGTCGTGGCGCACCTGCAAGCGCGCCGCCCGTCGAAGCCGCCGCCGCGCGTCGGCGACGAACAGGCCCTCCTGACGCTTCGCGATCAGGTCGCGGTCTCGCGCCTCGAGGACGTCCCCGCCCTCATCGCGCAGATGGAGCAGGTCGCGGCGATCGCCGGGCAGCGCGGTCAGGGCACCGACGAGCCGGTCGATCCGAAGAGCCCCTACTTCGGGCACCTGCGCCTGTTCGAGGAAGGGCGCGGCACGCGCGACGTGCTCATCGGCAAGACCACCTACGTGGAGCCGAAGGCCGGCGTACGCATCGTTGACTGGCGGCACGCGCCGGTGAGCCAGCTCTATTACCGATACGAAGAGGGCTCGCCCTACGAGGAGGAGTTCGGCGATCGCGAGGTCGTCGGCAAGGTCCTCGCGCGACGCACCGTGACGATCGTCGACGGCGCGCTGCATCGCATCTCCTGCCCCCAGGGCACCTTTGTGCGACGCACCGACGGGCGCTGGCGAACGCTCCTCGCGCAGCAGACCTTGCTCGCCGGAGGCCAGGGGACCGCGATCCGCCCCGACCACATGCGCGGCGTGCTTGGAGTCGGCGGCTCGGGCGGCGACCAGCGCGAGGATCGGCACCTACCCGAGATCGCGGCGCTCCTCGATCCGCGCCAGTTCGAGGTGATCTCGAAGCCCGACAGCGGCCTCGTGGTCGTGCAGGGTGGGGCCGGTAGCGGCAAGACGACAATCGGCGTCCACCGAATGGCGTACCTCGCCTACCAGTCCCGCGCGCGCTTCGCAGCCGATAAAATGCTGGTGATCGTCGGCACGCCCGCGCTCCGCGACTACATCTCTCAGCTGCTGGAGGCGCTCGAGCTCGCGTTGGTGAGGGTCGCGACCTTCACCACGTGGGCAACGGAGCTGCGCAAGAAGAATTTCGACTGGCTCGAGGTCGCGACCGACGACGGAACGCCAGTCGAGGTGTCGCGGCTCAAGACGGACCCGAACCTCCTGCCACTTCTCGAGCGGCGGGCCCGCGGGTACGTGCGCGAGGGCCGCAACAGCCCCGAGGACGCGCTCTGGCTCTGGGCCGAGGTGCTGACGGATCTCGAGTCGTTGAAGCGCGCGATCCTCCGCGTGCCGAACCCACGACTCACCGAGGAACAGCTCGAGCGCGCCTGGCGCCACTGCAGCGAGCGCTGCCCCGCGGTCGCCGAGTGGTCGCCGTCCGAGCGCAACGTCGACACCGAAGGAGCGCCCATCGAGGGCGCCGACGGCGCGAGTGAACAGGATGACGAGCGCGCGCTCCTCGACCCGGAGGACGACGCGCTCTTGTTGCGTGCGTATCAGCTCGTGTGCGGCCCGCTCTCGACGGCCGCCCGTGGACAGCCGAAGCGTAAGTCGGTGCGGTTCGAGCACCTCTTTGTCGATGAGGCGCAGGACCTCGCCGCCGTGGACCTGTGCGTGCTCGCGGACGTGGTCACCGACCAGAAGAGCATCACGCTCGCCGGCGACACCGCGCAGCGGCTCCACCTCGACACCGGCTTCGCGACCTGGGCCGAGGTGCTGTCGTCGCTGAAGCTCGACCACACGTCCGTCGAGCCGCTCAAGATCGCCTACCGCTGCACGAAGGAGGTCCTCGAGGTGGCGCGCGAGGTCCTGGGCCCGCTCGTCGATCCCGAAGCGCCGGTCGCCCCGCGCTCCGGCGCTCCTGTCGAGCACCACGCCTTCCCGTCGCAAGGTGCGGCGGCCGCCTTCCTCGGCGACGTGCTGCGGCCGCTCTTCGCGCGGGAGCCTCGCGCGACCGTGGCCGTACTCGCGCGCTACCCGGAACAAGCCGACGCCTACTACGACGCGCTCCGCGTCGCCGAGGTGCCCAACCTCCGGCGGGTGCGGCACTTCGACTTCGCGTTCCGGCCGGGCGTCGAGGTCACCGAGATCCGGCAAGTGAAGGGCCTCGAGTACGACTACGTCGTGCTGGTCGACGTCAACGCCTCGAGCTACCCGCTCGACGACGAGGCTCGCTATCAGCTTCACATCGGAGCGACGCGCGCCGCCCACCAGCTGTGGCTCGTGACGAGCGGGACGCCCTCACCCCTCCTCCCCGGCCGGCTCGTCGACGGCGACGACTGACGCGGCGTCACCGTCGGAGCCTCGAAAAGTCTCCGAACGCGAGGCGCCTGGAGCTTGCACGACGTCGTCGCCCGACGTATCTGGTGCGAGATGTACTCCTTGAAGTCCTCTCTCGTCCTCGGCGCAGCCTCGCTCGCGCTCCTCGCCTGCACGACCGAGATCGCCGTGTTCGAGACGGCCGCGAGCCAGTCGTCGGCCGGCGCGGGCGGCGAAGGCACGACGACCAGCGTGGCGTCGAGCAGCGGCACCGGTGACGCGACCGGGAGCAGCGGCGCGGGCGGCTCGATGACGACCGGCGCGAGCAGCGGCTCGGGCAGCATGGAGGAGCCGCTCGCCGATCCCAACGTCGCGGGCCCCTACACCGCCGAGGTGCTCGAGGAGACCTTCATGGTCGCCGCGACCGGTCACATGGTGAAGATGCGCGCCGCGTTCCCGAAGAGCGGCCCCGACATGGGCCCCTTCCCAGTGGTCCTCGTCGGACACGGTTTCCAGACGCCGATCTCGCAGTACGAGAGCTACCTGCAGCGCCTCGCGTCGTTCGGCTACGTCGCCGTCGCGCCGGACTTCCCTGCGCCTTTCCTGAACAACAAGCACATCGACAACGCGAAGGATCTCGCCGCTGGTCTCGATTGGGTCGGGCAGCAAGCGAAGCTGAAGGCACTCGCGTTGGTCGACAACGCCGGCGCCACTGGCCACTCGCTCGGCGGCAAGGTGTCGGTCCTCGCAGCGTCGTTCGACAAGCGAATCAAGGCCTCGATCACCCTCGACCCGGTCGACTCGAGCTTCTTCTGCTCGGCGATGGACTGCCCCGACGCCTCGAACACGCTGCCGCTCGCGATCCCGATGGGTTTCCTCGGGGAAAAGCTCGACGCGACCAGCGCGGGCTTAGTCCCCGCGTGCGCGCCCGAGGCCGACAACTTCACGACCTTCTATGCGAAGGCCGGTCCGCCGAGCCTGAGCGTCGAGGTGCTCGGCGCGAGCCACCTCAGCTTCATCGACAACCCGCTGAGCGGCCTCTGCAAGGCGCCGACCGCCAAGAGCGAAGACGTTCTCGCCCTGTCGCGCGCCATGGTAGTCGCGTTCTATGAGCGGTACCTCAAGGGCAAGGTCGGTTACGACACGTATCTCACGGGCAGCGAAGCGCAAAAGCGCTACGTCGACACCAAGCTCGCCATCCTTCAGAGCAAGTAGCGCGCTCGTCGCCGCGCTGCTCCTCGTCGCGTGCGGCGGCGAGACGAACGACGCTCCGACCTCGAGCAACGGGTGGCTCGCGACGCCCAACGACGCGAACCGGCCGGCCTCGGTGCGTCCGTGCGTGAACGCGAACCCAGAGGTCGCGCCCTCGCTCGCCAACTTCCGCGAGACCCTCTCGACGATGGATGTCGCAGGCCGCGACGCCGCGATCGCCAAGCTCGCCGCCTCGACGGACGCGCACCCGGACGCCGCCGAAGCGTGGCTCCTGCTCGGCCTCGGTCACCTCTGGTCGGTCGCCGAGCCACCGAGCGACATCGACCTCGCGACGATCGGCGCGACGGCCTTCAAGGCGAAGGAAGAGCTCGAGAAGGCGTACGAGCTGTGCCCGACCGATCACCGAATCCCTGCGTGGCTTGGACCGATCGGCGCGCGTATGGGCGAGACGCTCAAGAACGAGGCGATGTTCGATGAGGCGATCGCCGTGCTCGACAAGGGGATCGAGGAGTACCGGGCCTTCGTCCTCTTCTCGCGGATGCTCGTCTTCGCAAACCGCCCGAAGACCGACTCCGATTTTCAACAGGCGCTCTCGGCCGTCGTCGACAACATCGGCGCCTGCGAGGCCGCACCGACCGACTCCTCGCTGCATCTCATCCTCGACCCGGCGTGCAACAACTCACCGCACGCGTATCACAACATCGAAGGCTCCTCGGTGTTCCTCGGCGACGTCTTCGCGAAGGCCGGGCGGAAGGAGGACGCGCTCGCGAGCTACTCGTTCGGCAAGCTCGCGCCGAACTACGCCGACTGGAAATGGAAGTCGCTCCTCGACGAGCGCATCGCGGGCTTAGACGAGCGCGTCGCCGCGTACGATACCGACGCGCCGAAGGATGAAGCGTGGAACCGGAACGATCAATGCGTGCTCTGCCACGCGAAGTGAACGACCGCGGAGCGTGAAAAGCGCCGGCCGCTTCACCTCGTGTCGCGGTCGGTGCCACAATATCGCGATGCTTCGACGCTTCCTCGTCACCTCCGGGATCACCCTCGGCGCGGTCCTCGCCATGACGAACGCGAGCGCACAGCCCGCCCCGAGCGCACCGAAGGACGACGGTGCCACGCCGAAGCCTCCGCTGCCCGCGCCGCCGGCTGCCGCGCCTGCTCCAAGCGCGCCCGCTCCAAGCGCGCCGGCTCCAAGCGCGCCGGCTTCAAGCGCGCCCGCACCCACGCCGCCGGCTGCCGCACCCACGCCGCCGGCTGCCGCACCCACGCCGCCGGCTGCCGCACCCACGCCGCCGGCTGCCGCGCCTGCTGCTACCGCGCCGGCTCCTACCGCGCCTGCGCCGCGCGGCGTCTCGCTAGGCCCGGTCGTGCCAGGGATCGCGCCGACCGCTCCGCCGACACCCATGACCCCTCCGGTCTTCGTCGCGCCTGGCGCGCCGCCGACGCTGGCGATGGGTCCCGTCGATGCCTCCGTGGATCCCGAGGGGCTCTTGTCCGCGGGGCGGCCCGACCTCCGGTTGCTCCTGGGGATCGGCGCGGCCGGCCTCGGCGCGGCCGCCCTCGCCGTCAGCGGAGGGTCCTTCGCCGCGATCGCGCGCTACCAGGACGACCCCGGCTTCAACCGTTACCGCGCGGGCCTCGCCCCTGACGACCACGCGTGCGACGCGGCCAACGCCGACGTCGTCGTCGAGGGCGGCTCGAAGCCGTCGCGCGTGCGAGCGATCTGCGGGAACGCGGGCGCGTGGTACGCCGCGGGGGTCACGAACGCGGTGGTCGGGAGCCTCCTCGTCGCGGGCGGCGCGGCGCTGGTGGTGACGAGCCCAACGGTGTGGCCGCGCCTCACGGGCAGGCCGGCCCCGTGGACCGGCAGGGTCGACGTGATCCCGCTCGTCGGCGGCGGGCTCGGCGGGCTTCTCGTCACCGGCGCGTTCTAGCGTCGGCCGACAACACCGCGTACGGCGACGCAGCGGTCAGCGGTTGCGGAAGCCGTCGGCTGGGCGCAACGAGGCCGCGTACCAGCTCGGAAGGATCGTCGCGAGCAGGCAAATCACAATCGCGATGGCGCCGGTGACGAAGAATTCTTGTGGGCGCACGAGCACCGGCAGGCGCGAGATGAAGTAGACCTTCGGATCGAGCGGGAAGCCGTAGGCGAGGAGGCCCTTGCAGACGACCAGGCCGAGGCCGAGGCCGAGGACCGTCCCCGACACGCCGATGATGCCACCCTGGTAGAGAAACACGCGCAGGATCGCGCCGTCCGTCGCGCCCATCGCCTTGAGGACACTGATCTCCTTCTGCTTGTCGAGCACGACCATGATCAGCGTCGCTATCACGGTGAACGCCGCAACGAAGATGATGATCGTGAGCACCGCGCTCATGCCCCACTGTTGGATCGTGAGCGCGGTGAAGAGGCCATGGTTCAGCTCTTCCCAGTCCATGGTGTGGTAGAGCCCTTCGGTGAGCATGCCGCCGATCTCTGCCGAGATCGCGCCGGCGCGATCGATGTCGTCCACGCGCATCTCGACCCCGGTGACGGTGTCGCCGTGGTCGTAGAACTCCTGCGCCTCGTAGAGATCCGTGTAGACGAGCTTCGAGTCGTACTGGTCGAAGCCCGCCTCGAACACCGCGACGACCCGAAACCGCTTCGCAACCGGCTTCTTGATCGCGCCGTCCGAGAAGCTGAAGCCGATGGTGGGAGAGGTCACGGTGACGCAGTCGCCTAGCGTCCAGCGCGGCGAGTCTTCGAGCTCCCCCTCGTGCGCGAGGCCCAGGTTCTTCGCGAGCGTCGAGCCCACGACCACGCCTGGCATCGCCGCGACGGCGCGCGGGTTCTCGCAGGGATCCGGGTCGAGCTCCGGCGGGATCACGTCCTCGTCGGGCAGAGCCGCGAGCACTCCGTCGGCGCGCGGCGCGCGTTGCCGAAGTGGCTCAGCAGCGAGGCTCGGGAGCTGGACGCGCCCCGCTTGCCCGAAGCGCAGCGCACGGTCGGTCGAGGGGCCATCGGTCGACGCCGGTACTGGCTCACCGCCAGGCTCGGCGGTGAGCGACGTGCGGGGGGAAGCGGCGGCGCTGGCCGCACCGGAGGGGACGAGGATGGCGTCGTCCTCGCCACGGTCCTCGACGAGATCGCTGTCGACGTCCTTCGGGGCAGCCGGTCGGGCCTTCGCCGCGCGGAGCCCATCGAGGGACCCTGCGACGACGTACTCGGGGAGATCGAGGACCGGCTTCATGCCGTCGTAGCGGCCCTGCCACTCGTCGTCGTCCTTGGGCTTCACGCCGAGGCTCAGGTGCGGATCCACGCCCTTGACGAGGACGCCCGTCGCGGTCGAGCCCCGGTGCGTGATCATCATCGGGTTGATGCTGAACGGGGCGACTCCGACGACCCCCTTCACGCCCCCGACCTTGTCCATGATCGACCGGTACTCGCGGAAATTCGTCGAGTACTTGAGGACCAAGACGTGCGCGTTCACGCCGAGGACCTTCGAGCGAAATTGCTGATGAAACCCCCCCGTCACGCTCATGATCGTGGCCAGGGCAGCCACCCCAAGCACGACGCCAAGGATCGCAAAGGCGGTGCTGACCGAGATGGTCCCGCGCTTCTTCGAGCCCATGTAGCGAAGGGCGAGCTTCAGCGGGTACCCCATTGGGGGAGGGTCATAGCAGAGAAGCGGGCGTATCGGTCCCCCGGGAACGCGCGCCGCCGACTGGACGGTCGGCCAATGGATGTTGTCGACGCCCCCGGGTTCTCGGGTATCCTGTCGCGATGCGTACTCGGCTTCACGCCGACGTCTCATGAGCCTCGCCAACGACAAGAAAGCGTCCCCGAGGGAGAGCGCGCCACTCGACCCGAGCGATGTGGCGCCAGACTCGGCGGCGTTCGGCGAGCGCACCGTGGAGCTGGCGCCAGCGGCACCCGGTGCGAAAGCTCCGCCGCCGCCCGTGCCGCGCCGAGCGATTCAGCGGAGCCCGCTCGGCAGCGCACCGTCGGACGCTCCGGCTCGCGCCTCGACGCCGTCGGAGCCGCAGGATAATGAGGACGAGCAGCCGACCCGCGTGGCGCACACGACGACGGGCCCAGTGCCGAAGGTGCCCTCAGCTCGCGCGTCGAAGGCCGGCACGGACGCCGCTACGAAGCCCGAGCCGCCCGCTCGGCCGGCGCCGATACCCTCGCTCTCGGGCCTCCTCGACGAGGACGGCTCGTTCGGTGACGACCTGTCGGTCTCGGACGCGGAAACTGACCCCTACGTCGGTACGGTGCTCGCCGATCGGTATGTTCTCGGCCGCGTCCTCGGCGAAGGCGGGATGGGCAAGGTGTACCGCGCGCACCACAAGGTGATCGAAAAAAAGGTCGCCGTGAAGGTGCTCCACGCCGAGCTCGCGAAGGACAAGGAGGCGGTCGGGCGCTTCCTCCGCGAGGCGCGCGCCGCGTCGTCGATCGGCAACCCGCACATCGTCGACATCCTCGACTTCGGCGAGGCCCCGGACGGCGCGACGTACTTCGTGATGGAGTATCTAAACGGGCAGTCGCTCGGTGACGTGCTCGCGGATCTAACGCGCATCTCTTCGCGAACGACGGTCGAGCTCGCGCTGCAGCTCTGCGACGGACTCGCGGCCGCGCACGCCGAGGGCATCGTGCACCGCGACCTCAAGCCCGACAACGTGGTCCTGGTGAAGCCCAAGGGCACCTGGGCCGGCCAGGGTCACTTCGTGAAGATCCTCGACTTCGGTATCGCCAAGGTGACGGGCGTCAAGGGCAACACCTCGAAGCTGACGATGGCGGGCGCGGTGTTCGGGACGCCCCACTACATGTCGCCCGAGCAGGCTTCGGGCGACGCGGTCGATCAGCGCACCGACATCTACTCCCTCGGCGTGATGCTCTTCGAAATGCTGTCTGGAGACGTCCCCTTTCGCGCCGAGAACTTCATGGGGATCCTCACTCAGCACATCTACAAGGCGCCGCCCTCGCTGCGCGACCAGGCCGGCGAGGGAGAGCCGTGCCCCGCTGCGCTCGAGGCGATCATCCTGAAGTGCATGGCGAAGCGGCCTGAGGCTCGTTACCAGTCGATGGAAGAGCTCGCCGCGGACCTGTTGCTCTTCAAGGAGACGGGCGAGACGCGCGCGGCCTCGTCGCCGATGTCGCTCCCCGACCCAGTCGCCTCGGTCCCGTCGCAGCTGTCCCCGCCCAGCTCTGGCGAGGTACCGAGGCAGGGGCGCGGCCTCGCGGTGGCCCTCAGCGTGATCGTAGCGCTGACGCTCGGCGCCGCGGCGATCGGCTTCGCGCTGCTCCGCGAGCCCGCAAAGCCCGCGAAAACCGAGGCGACCGCCGCACCCGTGACCGCGACGGCCGCGCCCAACGAGCGTGCCGTGCTCCTCTACAGCGACGTGAGCGACGCGTACGCCGTCGTCGACGGCAAGCCAACCAAGCTGCCCGATACGGTGATGGTTCCAAGCGGCCGCGCGGTGTCGGTGCGCGTCGAGGCAGGAGCCGACTACGAGGCCACGACCGTCGAGGTCGACGGCCAGAACACCAAGCTGAAGGTCGAACTCCGTCGGAAGGCCGGCGCGAGCGCCAGCGCCGCAGCATCGACCGCCGCGCCATTGGCGAGTGGCGTCACCGGAAAACCTATCCCTGGGCCGCTGCCGGGGCTCCGGCCCAAGCCGCGCCCGAACCCTGAAGGCGTGGTCGATCCGTGGTGAGCGGAGCTCGGGCGTGGCAGACGACGCAATGCCGGTGACGGCGGGCGGACTGGGCGAGCACGCGCCCCTGTTCGCGGCGATCCATCCCGACGTCGTCGGGATCTGCCAGCGCCTGCGCGATCGCGGCAGGCGCGGCTGGGTGGTCGGCGGCTGCGTGCGCGATCTCTTGCGCGGAAAGCCCGCCAAAGACTGGGACATCGCCACCGACGCGCGCCCCGAGGAGGTGCTGACGATGTTTCGGAAGGTGATCCCGACCGGCATCAAGCACGGCACGGTGACGGTGCTCGTTCATGGGACCCCCTACGAGGTGACGACCCTGCGTGGCGAGGGCGCCTACGAGGATGGCCGCCGACCTACCGAGGTGCGCTTCCTCGACAACATCACCGATGACCTCGCGAGACGTGACTTCACGATCAACGCGATCGCGCTCGACCCGCTCGAGGAGCGCCTCATCGATCCGTTCGGCGGCGAGCGCGACCTCGAGGCCCGCGTACTCCGCGCCGTCGGTGAGCCAAGGCTGCGCTTCGCGGAGGACGGCCTGCGCATCCTGCGCGGAGCTCGCTTCGCCGCCGTGCTCGAGTGCGCGATCGAGCCTGGGACCCTCGCCGCGATGAGTGAGACCTCCGCGCTCGCGACGTACGCGAAGGTGAGCGCGGAGCGTATCCACGACGAGTGGCTGAAGGCGCTCGAGGCGCGCGCACCGAGCATCGCCTTCGAGATCATGCGCCGCACCGGCATGCTCGCGTTGACCTGCCCCGAGCTCCTCGAGAGCGTGGACTGCGAGCAAAATCGCTGGCATGCGTTCGACGTATGGGGACACACGATGGCGGTCCTCGACGCGGCCGAGGGCAGCACGCCACTTAGGCTCGCGGCGCTGCTCCATGACGTCGGCAAGCCGCGCTCGCGCGAGCTCTCGGACAAGACGAACGACTACACGTTCTACAACCACGAGGCGATCGGCGCGACGATGAGCGACGCCATCCTGAAGCGGCTGCGCGCCTCGAACGACCTCCGCTCACGGGTCGTCGAGCTCGTCCGCCATCACCTCATCTGCTACTCGCCCGAGTGGACTGACGCCGCCGTTCGGCGCTGGCTACGCCGCGTCACGCCCGCGCTCTCGGACGAGCTGCTCGCGCTCGGACGGGCGGACGCGCGCGGCAAAGGGCGCCCGATCGACGACGAGCTCCAGAGGCTCGACGAGCTCTCGCACCGCGTCTCTGCTCTGCTCGCGGCCGGCGCGGCGATCGGGACGAAGGACCTCGCGATCGACGGCAGCGTGCTCATGAGCGAGCTCGGGCTGCCGCCGAGCCGCCTCATCGGCGACGTGTTGAAGCAGCTCGTCGAGGTCGTGACGGACGAGCCGGCTGCGAACACGCGCGAGCGGCTGCTCGACGAGGCTAGCCGCCTCGTACTCGATGCCCACGTCAAGCCGAGCTGAGCCTGCGCGGTGCATCGGCGAACGGGGCCGCGCGATGACGGCTAGCGGCCGGGCTGCTAAGGGTCGCCCATGGTCGCGTCCTCGCGCCTCACGCTCGCCGCCGTATGCCTCGCCCTCACCGGGTGCGGCGTCGGCGCCGTCCTCACGCCACCACTCCCGCTTGGGTCGACCTCGACAATGAACCCGCTCGCACCGATCCTCCCAGCCTCCGAGAGCCTCGTCACCGTCGACCGGATCGCGGCCTTTCCGCCTCCGGGCTGGCACGTTCCGCGAATGATCCGGATGGCGCCCGACGGCTCGCTCGTGACCTACCTGAAGAGCGAGACAGGTGGCTCGGACATGGCGCTCTTCGCGTTCGATCCGAAGACTCGCGAGCACCGCGTGCTCTTGCGCGCGCGAGAGCTCGTCGACGAGGGGCGCGCGATGACGCGAGAGGAAGAGCTGCGCCGCGAGCGGCAGCGCACCCAGATCCACGGCGTCACCTCGTACGCCTGGGCCTCCAACGCGATGACCATGCTCGTGCCGATCGGTGACCGCGTGTTCGTACGCCGCGCCGACGGGACGTCCACCGCGCTCGCAGGCGACGGAATCGTCGATCCGAAGCTCTCGCCCGACGGGACGCGGATCGCCTTCGCGCGAGGTCGCGAGCTGTGGCTCGCTGAGGTGGGCGGTGCCGAGCGTGCGATCACCCAAGGAGCCCCCGAAGGAGTGACGCGCGGTCAGAGCGACTTCAACATGCAGGAGGAGTTCGACGAGCCGAGCGGGCTCTTTTGGTCGCCGACATCGGACCGCGTCGCGTTCCTCGAGGTGGACGAGCGCCAGGTCGCAGAGATCCCCATCCTCGGGTATCGAGGCGCCCCCGATTTGCAGGCGCTGCGCTACCCGCGGGCTGGAGCGACGAACCCATCGGTGCGGCTCGGCGTCGCGACGGTCGGAGGTCAGGTCCGCTGGCTCGACCTCGCACTCCCCGCGCCCTTCGAGGGGGCCTCGGGCTACCTCGGCCGGCTGAGCTGGTCACCCGACGGCCAATCGCTGTACCTGCAACGACTGACCCGAGACCAACGGCACCTCGCGCTCGTGAAGCTCGACGTCGCCACGGGTGCGGCACGCGTGCTCGCGCGGCACGACGACGCGAGCTGGACGTCGATGACCGAGCACGTCCCGCTCGCCGACGGTCGCGTGCTCGCCGTGTGGCCGCACGAGGGTCGTCGGCACCTCGCGCTGATCGACGGGGAGCGCGGCGGGCTCCTCCGGCAGGCGACCCAGGGTGAGTTCGACGTATTTCACCTCGTGGGCGTCGATCGGCGGGGCCGCGCGCTCGCCATCGCCAACCGCGACGCGCCGCTCGAGCGCGCGCTCTACGCGGTCGATCTCGTGACCGGAAGCGTTTTGCGGACCACCCCCGAGCCCGGCGTCCACGTCATCGAGAGCGGGCACGTCGAGCATGGCTACGTCGACGTCCACTCGTCCCATAACAGGCCACCGCGCGTGACGATTCATGATGCCGACGGCGCGCCGATCGGCGCCATCGACCTGCCCGAGGATCCCGATGTCGCGAGGCTCGGGCTCCGCTCCCCCGAGCTGGTGACGGTGCCGGCGCGTGGCGATGCACCGCGGCTTCACGGAGCGCTGCTCAAGCCGCGGCGCCTCGAGCCGGGCGTACGATACCCGGCGCTCGTGGTCGTCTATGGAGGCCCGGGCGTGCAGTCGGTGCTCGACGACTACAATCCACGCCTCCTCTGGCAACATCTCGCCGACCGCGGCATCGTCGTGCTTCAGGTCGACAATCGCGGCGCGAGCGGCCACGGGCATGGCTTCGAGTCCCCCATCGCGGGTCGGCTCGGCGAGCGCGAGCTCGAAGACCAGCTGCGCGCGCTCGAGTGGCTTGAGGGGCAACCGTTCGTCGACGCCTCGCGCGTCGGCGTCTACGGGCACAGCTACGGCGGCTACATGGCGCTCAGCGCGATGCTGCGCGCGCCCGGCCGCTTCAAGGTCGGGATCGCGGGCTCACCGGTCACGGACTGGAGCCTCTACGACACCGGCTACACCGAGCGCTACATGGGCACTCCCGCCTCGAACCCGTCCGGCTACCTCGAGACGTCGCTCGTGCCGGTAGCGCACAACCTCCGCGGCAAGCTGCTCATCGTGCACGCGCTGATGGACGAGAACGTCCATTTCGAGCACACCGCGCGGCTCATCGACGCCTTCGTACGAGCCGACAAGGACTTCGACTTGATGGTCTTCCCGGGCGAGCGCCACGGCTACCGGTCGAGCGAGGCGCGACGCTACGCCTATCGGCGCGTGATCGACTACCTCGTCTCGCACCTCTAGCGAGCGCTCACCTGCTCTTCTTGTTGAACTCGACCGAGAAGCTGACCGTCATCGGCGCGCCCTTCGGCGGTCGGGAGAACTCGACGGACTCGAACACGCCGACCATACACTCGACGATGCCCTCGCCCTTCATCGCGGTGCGCGGCTTCGTGATCCTGGCCTTGCCGCCATCTCCGGGGATGCGGATGTCGACGCCGAAGGTCTCCTTATCCTTCGGCGAGAGCGCCCTCGCGTAGCACTCGCGCAGATCGTCGAAGTGCAGCTTCACCGCCTCGCGGATCGGGCGCTTCGTGACGTTGTCGTTCGGTCCACCGCCGATGTGCAGACCGACGTTCTTCACCTCGACGTCCGGGAGCGGCGGGGGCGGCTTCGGAGGCTCGGGCGGCTTGACATCGGGGACGGCGACCGTTGGCTCGCTCGTCGGCGCGGCGCTCGCGGACGCCGTCGCGGAGGGGACCGGCGATGCCGACGGAGCGGCGGTGCGCGAGAACTGAGGCACGCTCACGGTGGCCTCTGGCGAGGCCGCCGACGCCTGCGGCTTCGAGGCTCCGGTCTCGGCGCAGCCCGCGAGGAGCACGAGGAGCACGTACGCTCTCATGAGGCCTCGTTAACGTTCGCGGGATGAGAGGGCAAAGTTTCCGGCACGCGCGCTCGTGCCGGTTGCTTGGCCCGCGAGGCCGATGTGGGTGAAGGTGCGACTCATGCGCCAGAAGCTCCGCTTTCTCTCGGTGATTCTCCCGTTCGCCGTGTCGTCGCTCGTCGCGGCGTGTCGGCTCCCGGAAGTCGATGCGCGCCAGCGCCTCGAGGCGGACGGACTCACCGAGATCCTGCTTGTCAAGACCGAGGCGGGCTTCGAGTGGACGGCGCTCGCGCGGGACGGGCAGCGCTGCCGCGGCACGGTGACCGTCGCCTCCGAGCAGGCGTCGGGCTGGAGCGTCGCTAGGACCTGCGCGCAGCCGGGCTGAGCTCCTCACCGTCCTCGGAAGCGAGCCACGTCGCGAGCGTCACCGTCGCGAGCTGCAGTCGCCCGAACGCGGCCGAGAGCGCCTCGAGGAGCTCGGGCCCGACCACGAGCCGGCTCGCCGACACTCGGACGATCGCCCCGTCACGCGCCGCTCGCCCGATGACCACGTCGTCGCCAACCGAGGGGCGAGCGCCGAGCGACACCGTGGCGTCGACCACGTCGAAGCGCAACGCCCGCGCGATCGAGGCGAGCGCGGGCGCGAGGGTGCGGCTCGCAGCCCGAAAGGCGACGGGACGACGGCCTCCGTCGAGCGTCGCAAAGAGCTTCAGCGCGGCGTCGAGCTCGGCCTCGAGAGCCCGCCGGCTCCAGACGAGCCCAGCGTTCCCAAGGAGCGCGAGCTCGTGGCCGGCGGCGACAAGGGACGCGAGGGTCTCGGGGGTCTCCTCGACGACGGCCCGCGTGACGAACAGCGTCGCCCTCAGCGCGTGGCCCTCGAGCAACGGGGCGAGCGCCCTCGCGGCGGCCGCGTCCGCGACGTCGATCGTGAGCGCGACCCCACGCGCGTCGCGCGGCCCCTCGGTCACGACGTCGACGAACATGGCGAGCGAGGGGCAGGTGAGCCCAACGGCGACGAGCGCGAGGTACGCTCCGAGCGCGACGAACGCATGCACGAGAGGCGGCGGCTCGAGGACGAGGGCTCGCAGCATCCAGCCGATCCCCGCGACCGACGCCACGACGAGGAGCGCGCGTGCCGGCGGCATACGGGCGCGCTCAGCCCTTCGAGCTGCGGCGCTCGGACTCGTCCGCGGCGGCGTCGAGCTCGGCGGGAGCGAGGCCGGTGAGCGCGGCGAGCTCGGGGTCGATGCGCTTGCCGGCGCCTGCCTTCGGCGTGGCCTTTGGCGCGACGGCCTCGGTGTTGTCGAGGTCGTAGAGGCCTGCCAGGACGGCCGCGACGAGCGCGACCGAGGTGAGCGCGAAGCTCCCGAGCGTGAGCGGCACGCCGCGGAGCGCGTCGATTCCCGGGAGCGCGCCGAGCCCAGGGAGCGTCGTCACGTCGGGCAGCGGCACGATGGCGAAGCGCCGCGCGAGCCACATCAAGCCGGGGCCGAGGAAGAGACCCGCGACCGCCTTCAACGCCGCCTGCAGCGTGCCGTCCTTCTCCCAGATTTTCTTGCCGGAGATCGGCGCGACCAACATCGCGGCGGCGGCCGCCGCGACCGATGCCACGAGCGCCCCGGGCGTCCCGAGACCGAGCACGACGAGCAGCGCACCGATCAGGGACCCCACGAAGAGCCCCTTCAGGATCCCCGCCAAGAGCCGCAACACTCTCGCGGTTTACGTCGGCGCTCCGCGCACCGCAAGCGGCGTCGCACATTGACTCAGTCGCTGCGACGCTCAATGGTCAAGGCATGTCACGCGACCCCCTCCTCGCCGTCGGACTCGCCTTCGCGACCACCGGATGCTTCGCGGCCGACTTCAGCGGCAACGTGATGAACGCCGCGACGCCCTTCGTGCTCGGGCGCGCGACGCGCGACCTCGCGTGCCCCAGCAAGCAGATCGTGGTCAACCGCGAGCTCGGCGGGCGCTACGTCGCGAGGGGCTGCGGGCGCACCGCCGCATACGACACCGTATGCGAACAGCTTCAGTGCGACGTTGCGCGCGCGGGCGAGCGCCCGGCCGGCTGGCGCGACCGCCCTGACTACTCGAGCCCCGAGATGCAGCGTTGAGCCCGATGAATCGCGTCACGACACCTCAGCTTTTCTCCGCGCTCCGCGCGCTCGCGACCGCGCTCGTGGTGTTCCTCGCCGCGGGATGCAAGCGCCCGCCGCCACCCGAGCCGAACGCGAACGCCGCGAGCGCGCAGCCGAGCGTGCGGCTCTACGTCTTGAGCGACGTGGCCGCAGCGCTCGAGCCGTGCGGCTGCAGCAAGGATCAGCTAGGCGGCCTCGACCACCTGGCGTCCTTCGTGCGGGCTCAGAAGCAGAACGCGCCCAACGCCTTGATGCTCGGCGCCGGGCCGCTTCTCTACATCGACCCAACGCTCGACGCCGCGCGCGCGTCACAGGATCGCTGGAAGGCCGAGGCGATCGCCGACGGGCTCCGAACGCTCGGCCTCGTCGCCTGGGCCCCTGGGTACAACGACTGGGCCGGCGGGACGAAGAGCCTCGGCGACGTCGCGACGAAGAGTGGCGCCGTCATGCTCGCGAGCGGGCTCGGGGGCGCCATCGACGGGTTGCCGATCCGATCGAGCCTGCTCTCCGACGTCGGCGGCGTGAAGGTCGGCATCGTCGGCGTCAGCACCCCGCGGGACGGCGCGGGCAAGGCTCCCGAGGGGCTCGCGCTCCCCGATGCCTCCGGGCTCGTCCCGCTCGTGAAGGCCGAGATCGACGCGCTGAAGAAGGCGGGGGCCCGTCTCCTCGTGGTGACGGCCGCGACCCAGCGTGGTGCGGCGCTGCGCCTCGCGGACGCGATCCCCGAGCTCGACGTGCTCGTGATTGGCAAGGAGCTCGGGCGCGGACACGGCAACACAGCGCAGCCTCCCCCGGAGCGCATCGGCTCGACGCTGATCGTCGAGACGGCAAACCACCTGCAGACGGTCGCAGTGGTCGACGTGTACCTTCGAGGCGACGCGCCCGAGGTGACGCTCGCCGATGCCGGGGGGATCGCCGAGGCGGCGCGCGCGGCCGAGCTCGGGCGTCGCATCCGCGAGCTCGAGCTTCGGATCAACAACTGGGAGAGCGGAGGCAAGGTGGACGCGGCCGATCTCGCCGCGCGTAAGGCCGACCTCGCGAAGCTCCGCGCGGAGCGCGGCGCAGTCCCACCCGCCCCGCCTCCCCCTACCGGCAGCTACTTCCGCTACGCCGTCCACGAGGTGCGCGACGGGATGGGCAAGGACGACGCCGTGGCAACGCGGATGGTCTCCCTCTACAAGCAAATCAACGAGCACAACAAGGCCGCGCTGAAGGACCTCGTCGCGCCGAAGCCCGGCAAGGACGAGGCGTCGTTCGTCGGGGTCGAGGAGTGCACGACCTGCCACGACGAAGAGCGGAAAGTGTGGGACGGGACGGCGCACGCGCACGCCTACAAGACGCTGGTCGACGGCTTCAAGGAGTACAACCTCGAGTGCGTCGGCTGCCACGTCACGGGCTACGGCAAGGCTGGAGGCTCGACCGTCACGCACAACGATACGCTCCAGAACGTTCAGTGCGAGGAGTGCCATGGTCCAGGCTCACGCCACGTGAAGAGCCCCGAGACGAAGGGCCTCATCGTCCGCGCCCCCGACCCGAAGGGGTGCGTCGAGGCCTGCCACCATCCGCCTCACGTTGAAGGCTTCGACCCTGTCGCGAAGATGGAGCTCGTCCTCGGTCCGGGTCATGGACGCGACTGACGAGGTGCTCTCTACACGCCGGGCCTCCATCGAGGCAATGCGCGACGAGCGTCAAACCTCGCGAGATGCGGGAGGACACGTCGCGCCGATCGTTCGTGCGCAGCGGCACCTCGAGCCCGAGCCGAGCAGCGCCGTAGGCACTTCGCGACCGCCACCTCACGCGCTAGCGTGAGGCCATGCGAGAGACGACGACCGAGGAGCCTGGGGACGGTGCCGGCGCGCCCCCCTGGCTCCCCATCCTCGGCACGTGGTTCCTCGCCGCGGCGGTCCTCCTGGCCCTGCCGCGCATGTGGATCCCGGCGACGCTGTGCGGCGTCATCGGCGGAAGCCTCCGGCTCGCGGCCGCGCGGCGCCCCGCGGGAGCGCGCGTCGAACCGCCCGCGGGTACCGACGTGCCCGCCGACGCCACGACACCCTCGGGCAAGGGCTGATGCGCCCATCGGTGTCGGCGCCGCTCCAGCTAGCCTAGGGTCTGCGCATGAAGTTCCGCCGAACCTTCGCCGTCGCGGTCGTCGTCATGCTCGTCGGATGCGCACGCGAGGCCGTCGTCGCGCCTCCTCCTCCCCCTCCGCCCCCACCACCGCCTCCACCTCCCGCGGTCGTCGAGGCTACTCCGGCGCCGCTCGTGATCCTCGATCGGGTCCAGTTCGACTCCGGGAGCCCGCTCGTTCGCGACGAGGACCGTCCGGTGCTCGATCGGATCGTCGAGGCGCTGAAGCAGCGCCCGAACGTGCGCCTCATGGAAATTCACGGACACACCGATGACGGCGGCGAGGGCGACCCAAACCTCGTGCTCTCGCAACAGCGTGCCGACTCGGTGCGCGCCTACCTGGTGACCCGAGGCATCGACGGGACGCGCCTGCGCTCGCGCGCGTTCGGAAAGACGGTGCCTCTGTATCCGAACGACACCGCCGATGGTCGCGCGAAGAACCGGCGGGTGGACTTTCGGATCCTCGAGCAATAACGCCGCTCAGCCCTCGTCTTCGACGGGGGCATCGGGGTACACGTCGCCGTCTCGCGGGACGTCCGCAGGTGCCTCGGTGGCCTCGTGCCCGTCGTCGCCTGCGTCCGCGGCCTCGGGACACTTCTCGCCGGTGGCGCCCTTTTGACCCGCCGGGATCTTGCAAGGATGCACGCGCACCCGTCGAACGCGCGGCTGGTAGACGACCTTGCGCTCGTCGTTCCGAGTCGTGCCGCCCGGAAAGTCGATGAGCCGGGACACCGTGACCGTCCAGCCGACCTGGCCGCGCTCCTTCACCTTTTCGTCGTCGGGCTCGAGGGTCGAGTCGGGGAGAAACTCGACGGGCGGCTGCACGATGTCGCGGACGTGGGAGACCTTGCGACGAACCCTGCGACCGCCATTATCGCCATAGAGCTTCACGGTGATCGAGGTCTTCGTGTACAGGCAGCGGATCAGCATGCCGGCGCTCGTGTCATTCTTGATCACGAGGTCCGGCTTTGGGTACGAGAGCGTCGCCTCGTGGCCCATCGGGTAGCGCGGGATGTAGAACGAGTGCGGCTTCCGCTCGAGGATGTCGTAGCCGCCGTAGAACGCCGCGTTGAAGAGCGTCGTGGCGAACTGGCTGATGCCACCGCCGATCGTGTCCTCCATCTCACCGTGGACGATCGTCGGCGCGGCCTTGAAGCCCTTGTCGACGGTGCGCTCGCCGACGTGAGCGTTCACACTGAAGGTCTCCCCGGTCTTGACGATGACGCCGTCGATCAGGTCTGCGATCCGGTGGATGTTGTCGACGCGTGGCATGCAACAAGGGTGCGACGTCGTGAATTTCGAGACGAGCCTCGTGATCCCGAGCTGCTCGAGCTCTGCCACCGTCATCGTCGGTGCGGCACCAGGCTCGACGGGCAAGCGGCCCTCGCGGGTCTCGGTGCGCGCGGCCGCGGTGAGCGCGGCCACCACCGCGTCGGCCTTCACGACCCGGCCTGCTCGACCAGGGACGACCGAAGCGCGCTCGGTCGGATCGATCTCGAAGTGCGGCTCCACCGATGGCTCCTCCACGACCTTGCGGAGATCGCCGAGGACGGAGTCGATCGCGGACGGGTCCAGAAACGCCTCGACGCCAAGCGGCTCCTCGACGAGCCGGCTCCTGAGGGCCCCGATGAGCTGCGCGCCAGAGAAGCTCACGGTGATTCGCTCGTCGGGTATCTCCTCCGAGGCGGCGCGCGAGGCCGGCGTCGTGCCGGTCTTCGGCTCGTCCTCGGTCGCGAGCGCACGCCGATCGACGTAGAGCGCGATCGGTCCCGCGACGAGCTCACGCGCCGCGGCGAGCGCAGCCTCCACGTGAGCCGCGGTGCGCCGAGCGCTGCGCTCGACGAGGGGAAGCGCAAGGACCCTCGGCTTGCCTAGCTCCGAGAACTCGGCCTTGGCGGCAAGGCTGACGAGCTCTCGCGCGGCCGCCGCTCGATCGACGGAGTGACCGAGCCGCGGCGGAGCCGCCAGCGGTACCCCATCCTTCACCTCGACCGCACCCTCGAAGGGACCAAGCACGTGCTCGCGCTCCCAGCGGTCGAGCAGTGGCCCGAGCTTCGCATCGTCGATGGTGGTGACGAGCCCCACGTCGAGCTCGGCGACGAGGCTCGACATCCAAGACCGTATGCGCGCAAAGCCGGTGGGGCGGCGGGCGGCGAGCGCCTGGATCACGGTCGCGTCGACGTCGATGCGGTAGCCGAGCTCGTGCAACGCGACGACGACGGTCGTATCGCCGATGCGGACGTCGAGGGTCTCGAGCGCGAGCGAAGCGACTCGTCCCTCGATCGCCTCGCGCGCCTCGGCTTCACGGAAACCCGCGAGAGGAAGCGCGCCCGCACGGACGCCCCGAAACACCTTGCCCGAGAAGCGCACGTGATCGACCCCGAACGCGACCACGGGCAGGAGGAGGAGACCCAGCAAAAAGGCGAGGAGTGCGCGCGCTGGAGCGCGGCGAATCTTCGACCTGTCTCCCTCGGACATGACGCGGGGTGTCGCCCATCGCGAGGTCGAAGGCAAGACCTCCGCCGCTCACGAGCGAGCTCCGCGGCTCGAGGCCACGCCTCATGCTCTTGGTCGCTTCGGCGCTCGGCGCGCGGGCCCCACACCTGCGCCGACGAACGCTTCGAGCACCTTCCCCGTCGGCGTCCCGAGGGACACGACCTCCTCGGGAGGGCCGCTCGCGACGATCGCTCCGCCCCCCTCGCCTCCCTCCGGTCCCAGCTCGACGACCCAGTCGCTCGCCGCGATCACGGCGGGGTGGTGCTCGATCACCACGAGGGAGTCGCCGCGCCGAACGAGCGAGTCCATCACCTCGACGAGGCGCGCGACGTCGCCGTGATGAAGCCCTGTCGTGGGTTCATCGAGGACGTAGAGCGTCGGGCGATGTCGGCCGGTCGCGGTGAGCTCCGCCGCGAGCTTGAGACGCTGAGCCTCCCCCCCCGAGAGCGTCGGTGAGCCTTGCCCGAGCTGGAGATAGCCGACGCCGAGCCGCGCGAGTGTCTCGAGAGGACGCGCGATTGTGGGGTGCGAAGCGAAGAGCGTCGCAGCCTCATCGGCGGTGAGCCGGAGGACATCTCCGATCGAGAGTCCCTGCCATCGAACCTCGAGCGTCGACGGCTCGAAGCGCGCACCGTGACATGCGTCGCACACGGTCTCGACGTCCGGGAGGAACGACATCTCGTGCGCGATCACGCCGAGCCCCTCGCAACTCGTGCATCGCCCGCCCGCGGCCGCGCTGTTGAAGGAGAACCGCGTCGCCCCAAAGCCTCGCATCCGCGCCTCGGGGAGCCCCGCGTAGAGCTTTCGAATCGGGTCCCATATCCCGAGGAACGTCGCCGGCACCGAGCGCGACGTTCGGCCAATCGGGGCCTGATCGACCGCAACGGCCCGCGCCAGCCCCAGGGGCAACTCGAGCTTCGCGCGCGTTCCTCCGACGAGCCCGAGCGCACGCCTCACCGCGGGATAGAGGACCCGTCCGACGAGCGTGCTCTTACCCGAGCCCGACACGCCCGCCACGACGCACAGTCGCTCGGCGGGGATGCGAAGATCGTCGATGACCAGGTTGTGAAGCCGCACGTCTCGCAACCTGAAGTGCTGCGTCGGAGGCGGGAGCTTCTCGCGCCGAACGAGCGCCGACTCGTCGCGGAGAGCTCGCCCTGTCGGCGACCTCTCGCTCGCGAGCACCTCGTCCGGAGCGCCGATCGCTTGGATGCGACCGCCGCCGCGCCCACCGGTCGGCCCGAGGTCGACGAGGTAGTCTGCGGCGCGGATCATCTCGGCGTCGTGCTCGACGACCAGCACCGTGCTCCCGGTGTCGCGGAGCGCTCGTAGGTTCGCGAGCAACCGATGGGTGTCGCGCGGATGGAGCCCGATGGTCGGCTCGTCGAGGACGTAGAGCGCGCCGGTGAGTCCGCTGCCGAGCTGCGCGGCGAGCCTGAGACGCTGCATCTCACCGCCCGAGAGCGTCTGCGCGGGACGCCCCAAGCTCAGGTAGCCGAGCCCGACCTCGGCGACGAACTCGAGGCGCCTCGTGAGCTCGACGAGCGGTGCGCGCGCGACCTCGGCGCGAGGCCCATCGAACGAGAGGGCGCGGGTGGCCGCGGCGGCACGCGCGACCGAGAGCGCGAGCATCTCGTGATAGCGACGACCACCGAGGCGCACGGCCCGCGGAATCGGCGCGAGTCGCGCTCCCTCGCAGACGCGACACGGCTCGACGTCGGGAGCCTCCGCCGCCTCGTCGAGCGAGCCGCAAACGAGGGACTTCGCCGCCTCGACTCCGCCCTCGACGCCGGTCCCTTCGCAGGCATCGCATCGCCCCTGCGCGGTGTTGAAAGAGAACCACCTCGGGTCGAGCTCTGGGACGGCCAGCGCACACGTCGGGCACGCTCGCTCGGTCGAGAACGCCGTCGTCGACTCGTCCTCGTGACGGAGCACGACGTGACCGCGACCGAACCGAAGCGCGAGCTCGAGCGCGTCGCGCGTACAGTCTCGCCATCGACCCTTGAAGAACACGAGCTCGATCGTGTGCTCGCGCGTCTTGGCGAGGCGCGGCGGAGAGTCCACGGCTCGAAGCGCCCCATCGACGACGGCCTCGGTGACGCCCGCCCGCTCGGCCACCGTGAAGACGTCGAGGTGCGTCCCCTTGCGCGCGCGAACGACGGGCGCGAGCAGCCTCCCCTTGCCGGCGCGCTTCGTCACACGCTCGAACACCGTCGCGCTCGACATCGGCTCGATCGGACCGTCGCACGACGGACAATGCGGCACGCCGACCTTGGCGTAGAGCAAGCGTAGGTAGTGCGCGATCTCGGTGACCGTCGCGACGGTCGAGTTTGCGCCGGCCCGCGCCGTCCGCTGCTCGAGCGCGACCGAGGGTGGTACGCCGTGAACCATGTCGACGTCGGGCTTCGGCATCGTTGGCAGGAACTGGCGCGCGTAGGGTGTCAGCGTCTCGAGGAAGCGCCGCTGCCCCTCGGCGAACACCACATCGAACGCGAGCGACGACTTACCGGAGCCGCTCGGTCCGGTGACCACGACGAGCTTGCCGCGCGGGATGTCGACGTCGACCTCCGCGAGGTTGTGCTCTCGGGCCCCGCGGATGACGATCGACTCGGCGACGCCTCGGGCGCCGGCCTCGCGGCCTACCGCAGCGTCGCGAACGACGCCCGGCGACGAGGGCCGGCACGCGAGCGCGAGTGCTCGCCCGGTGCGCGTCGCCTCTCGTGAGAGCTCGCGGGGCGTCCCCTCGAACACAACCACGCCGCCGCCGCTCCCGGCACCTGGACCAAGCTCGACGACCCAGTCCGATGCAGCGATGACCGACGGGTCATGTTCGACGACGAGAACCGATGCCCCCCGCTCGGCGAGCGCGCGCAGGCAGCGGCTGAGCCGCTCGACCTCGAGGGCGTGGAGCCCCGCGCTGGGCTCATCGAGCACGACGAGCACCCCCTCACCCGCGTCACGGATCGCCTTCGCCAGCTTCAGCCGCTGCGCCTCGCCGCCCGAAAGCGTGGAGAGCGGCTGACCGAGCGTGAGGTAGTCGAGCCCGAGCTCGACGAGCGGCTCGAGCGCGCGCGCGATCGTCGGCTCCGTCGCGCCGCACCAGTCGAGCACCTCGCGGACCGACATCGCCATCACGTCGGAGACCGACCGTCCGTCGAGCAGGACCTCCAGCACCTCGGGGCGAAAGCGCCGACCGCCGCACGCCGGGCAGGTGAGCCGAACGTCCGCGAGGAACTGCATCTCGACCGTCTCTGCGCCCTCGCCCGAACACGCCTCGCAGCGACCGGCCGCGACGTTGAACGAGAAGTGCGATGCCGTGAGCCCAGCGAGCTCGGCGGCGGGCTGCTCGGCGAAGCGCTGGCGAAAGCGGGACCAGCAATCCGTGTAGGTAGCCGCGTTCCCGCGAGACGTGCGCCCGAGCGGCGCCTGGTCGACGAGCAGCACCGAGCGCAGCGACTCGAGACCCTCGAGACCGTCATGCGCTCCCGGGAGCTCGCCCTCGGCCTCTCCGAGCGCGCGCGCCGCCGCGCGATAGACGATGTCTTCGACCAGCGTGCTCTTCCCCGAGCCGCTAGGACCACAGACCGCGACCACCCTGCCGAGCGGGAGTGCGACGTCGACGCCGCGGAGGTTGTTGGCGCGGGCGCCGCGCACTCGAAGGACACGACCGTCGAGCGCACGAGGCGCGCCGAGCGTCACGGCGTCGAGGGTCTTTGCGGTGCTCCCTCCGTGCCGGCGCGCATCCGTCGGAGTCCCGTCGAAGACGAGGGCACCCCCCTCTCTTCCAGCGCTCGGACCGAGCTCGAGTACGCGGTCGGCCGCGTCGATGACCCGCGGGTCATGTTCCACGACGACCACGGCGTTGCCCCGCCGTGCGAGCTCGCCCATCGCCTCGACGAGGGGCGGGAGGTCGGTCGGGTGCAGGCCGACGGTGGGTTCATCGAGGACGAAGAGCGCCCCCGTGAGCGAGCTGCCGAGCGCCGCGGTGAGCGACACGCGCTGAGCCTCGCCGCCCGAGAGCGTCCGAGCCTGACGGTCCAGCGTGAGGTAGCCAAGCCCGACACGCTCGAGGTACCCGAGGCGCATCAGGAGCTCATCCCGCGCGAGGCTCCCCTGCCCGCTCGTCGTCGCGAGCGCCTCCAGCCTGCGCCGCGCGTCGCGGAGCTCGAGGCCGTGCCAGTCCCCGAGATCGAGCCCATCGACGCGGTAGCCGAGCGCAGTCGGGCCGAGCCGCTTTCCGCCGCAGGCGCCGCAGGGATCGTAGGCGCGGTAGCGCGCGAGCATCACGCGCACGTGCATCTTGTAGCTCTTTGTCTCGAGCCACTCGAACCAGAGCCGCACGCCAGGATACTTTCCGCCGGTCCATCCTCCTTCGCCGTCGAGCACGGCGCGACGCTGCTCCTCGGTGAGGTCGCCCCATGGCGTGCTCATCGAGATCCCGCGCCGCTCGCAGAATTTGGCGAGCGCGCGCCGCTCCCAGGCGGTCTTCTTGCCACGCCACGGTCGAATCGCTCCGTCCGCGAGCGTCGCCTTGGGGTCGGGCGCGACCTTGTGCCAGTCGACGCCGAGGACCCGGCCGAAGCCGCGGCAGCTGCCGCACGCACCGACAGGCGACTGGTAAGAGAAGAGGCCCGGAGTCGGGGCACGAAAGCCCTTGCCGCACCCCGGACAAGAGAGACCGCTCGCGAGCGGCAGCACGACGCCACCTTCGACGAACACCTCGGCCCGATCGTCGCCACGGCGCCACGCGACCTCGAGGGCCGCTGCGAGTCGCGCGCGCTCGCGAGTGGCGAGCTTCAGGCGATCGACGACGACGTCGAGCCCGCCCCCGACGAGCACGTCCGTCGGACGCACCTCGTCGAGGTCGCGGGCTTCCCCTCCGACCAAGACGCGCCGATAGCCCTCGCCGAGCAGCCGCTCGCGAAGCTCGAGGTAGTGCTCGGTCCCCTCGATTCGAGCGCGATACGTGACGATCGCGCGCTCCCCGTCGTGGGTGTGAATCGCGCGGAGCGCCGCCTCGGTCGGATCCGAGCGCTCGGCGAGGCGCCCACACTCACCGCACAGCGGCCGAGCCTCGCGGAGGAACAGCGCGGCGAGATAGGGCTCGAGGTCCGCCATCGTCGCGACGGTCGAGCGCGAGCTCTTCACGGGCGCGCGGCGATCCACCGCGACCCCGGCCGCAACGGGCTCGAGCTTGTCCATCGGCGGACGCTCGAGGCGCTCGAGGAACTGGCGCGCGTACGGGCTGAAGCTCTCGACGAACCGCCGCTGCGCCTCGGCGTACAACGTATCGAAGGCCAACGAGGACTTCCCCGACCCCGAGACCCCGGTCACCGCGACGAGCTCGCCAGCGCGGAGCGTGACCGACACGCCCTTCAGGTTGTGGAGCCGGGCGCCGGAGAGCTCGATGGTGTGCATCGGGCGGGATCTACCGCCCCGGAGCGAGGGGTGCTAGCAACTCTGGCCGCAAGGAGACGCGCCATGAAGAAGCTCCAGCTCACGCACGAGATCCACTGCTCGGTCGAACACTTCTGGGAGGTGTTCTTCGACAAGGGCTTCAACACCACGCTCTACCTGAACGAGCTCGGCTTCCCGAAGTACGAGATCCTGGAGCAGCGCGAGGAGGGCGGAAAGGTCGCCTATCGCAAGACCCGCGGCACACCGAGGGCGGACGCGCCCGCGGCGGTGAAGAAGCTGATGGGCGACGGATTCGGCTACGACGAAGAGGGCCGGTTCGACTCGAGCGGCCGGCTCTGGACGTTCAAGCTCAAGATGAACACCCTCGCCGACAAGCTCCGTACCGAGGGCTCCGTGCGCTGCGAGGCCGCCGGCCCCGACCGCTGCAAGCGGATCATGCAAATGGAGTTCGAGGCGAAGATCTTCGGCGTCGGCAGCATCATCGAGGCCTTCTCCGAGGGAGAGATGAAGAAGGGCTGGGACCAGAGCGCCGCCTACATGAACCGCTGGGTGAAGGACCACCCGAAGGCGGGCTGAGCCCTCGGTCCGCCGCGACTCAAGCCGAGGACGCCGCCCCGAGGCTCTCCTCGACGAGCGCGCGCTGCGGTCGAGTGAGGTTCACGAGCCGCCCGTCGACGGTGAACATGCCATCGTCTCTGCGTACGCTTCGCGCCACCTTCAAGTCGAGCACCTCAGCCGCCTCCTCGACGACCGCCTTCAGCGGAGTACCAGGAGCGTACGCGCGTGAGGCGCGCATCCAGAAGCGCTCGCCCTCGACACGGTCGAGCTCGGCGGTCGCGCCGGCAGGGAGCGTCAGACGGAGGCTCATCCGCGCCTTCCGGAGACCGCCGCGCGAGCCTCTCGATCGGCCTCCTTGCGCTTCAGCGACTCACGCTTGTCGTGGAGCTTCTTGCCACGAGCGAGAGCGATCTCGAGCTTGGCGCGTCCACCCCTGAAGTAGATCTTCGTGGCGACGACGGTCATCCCCTCGCGCTCGGTCGCGCGCTCGATCGCGTCGATCTCGTCGCGATTGAGCAGGAGCTTGCGCTTGCGCTTCGGCTCATGACCGAACGGAGTACCGGAGAGCTCGGGGATGTTGGCGCCGTGCACGAAGGCCTCGCCGCGCTCGATGGTCACGTAAGCGTCGCTGAGATCCGCCTTCCCCGCGCGCAGCACCTTCACCTCGCTGCCGATGAGCTGAAGACCGGCCTCGTAGGTGTCGCTGAGCTCGTAGTCGAAGCTCGCTCGACGGTTCTTCGCGATGATGCCATCCCCGTACTGCTCGACCGCGGGGGCGTCGTTCTTCTTGTGCTTCGCCATGCGCTCCTCGGGGACGGTCAACACGTAGTCGCTCGCGGCGAGCGAGGGAAGTCCGCCGCGTCCCGAGCGCGTCAGCACCGATACGATTGGCCCATGGCGGCGACCTGCCGCCTCGAGTCGTCGCGCGATGCGGCGAGGGATCGCGCTGCGATGGCAGTGCCCGTTCCCGGCGACGACGACGACCTGTCGCGGCGCGTTCGACGGCACGAGCAACCACGCGGCCGCGGTCGCGGCCATCGTCTCGTCCCAGATCACCTGTGCGGTGTAGAGCGCCTCCGCGCCTCCCCCATGGGCGTGTGCGCCCATCGCCGCTGCGAAGAATCGCTGGTGTTCGGCGTCGTCAAGGACCAGCTCGGGCACCTCTGCGCGCACGGCGGGCGGCAGCGCGTCGAGCCCCATCTTGGCAACCGCACGCGTCACCTCACGGCGCGCGTTCAGCGCAAGCAAGGCATCGACCGCCCCGCGCGCCCCTTCGAGCAGCGGGCGATACGGCTCCGGATCGTGCCCCCAGCGATGGGTCCAATCCGTCGCGGCGAGAAGCCCTCGGTGATCGAGCGCGCCGCGATGGTATGCGTCGAGCGCGGGTTGAGCCGTGCGCTCGAACATTTCGAGCCCAAGGGCCAAGGCGCGCCCTTCAGCGCGCGCCGCCTGCCCCCAGGTCTCCACGAGCCTCCCGTGCAGCCGGTGATGGGTCGAAGTCCCGTGCTGTTCGCCGAGGCACACGACGTCGGCGCGCGCGCCCATCCGAACGAACTCGGCGAGGGGGACCACGCGGCCGTTCGCCTCGACCTCCGCCACGATGGGCAGCGGGGCGGCCGCGGGCGCCCTCGCCCCCGAGGGGACGACGCAACCAACCAGCGCGGGCGCGAGCGCCGCGAGCGCGAGGAGCCGCTTCATCGCATGGCTCCCGATGGCACGCGCACCGGACCAGAGTCGCTCGGCACCTCGACGAGTCGGCGCCCGAGCGCCTCCTCGACGTCTGCGAGCGTCACCACGGGCCCCGTGGCCGCTCGTGCCGCGCGGACGAGGACGGCGTGGAGCTCGGCCTCGTTGCCGGGCCAGCCGTACTCGGAGAGCGCGCGCTGAGCATCGAGCGCAAGGCCGAGAGCCTCCCCGCGCAGCTGAACCCCCAGGCGCGCGAGCTCGTGGAGAGAGAGCGGTCGGAGGTCCTCACCGCGCTCGGCGAGGAGCGGTGGCACAACCAACCGGTCGGAGAAGAGCGCCGCGAAGTGCTGGTCGAGCATCCCCGCGGCGAGCATCGCCTGCGGCGCCTCGGGCAACACGGCGATGACGGCGGTGTCCTCGCGGCGACCAGTCCCGATCGCGCGCTGGACCTCGAGCGGTAGCGCCTGCGCGTCGAGCACGACCAAGCTCCCTCCGCGGGCGAGCTCGAGCAGAGAGCGCCGCGGCTCGAGCCACGTCTCGAGGAGCTGCTCCTCGCGCCGCATCGCATCGACGATGAGCATGAGCTGCCCCTGCCGCGGCGAGGCGAGGTGGACGACGGCTGCCCAGCCGAGGGCATCGCCGCCGGGCCGCTGCAGCACGGCGACGGGCTCGCCCCGCGCGCCGAGATGCTCGGCCGTCGTGAGGGCCATGCGAGCGGCCGGCCCATAGCTCGCCCGTCGCGCGCGCTCGGCGAGGTACACAGCGGCCGCGCGCTGGCGCGCCTCCTCGCGGGTGAGGCGCTCGCGCAGGGCGTCGATCTCGACCGAAAGGGCGAGCTTGTCACGCTCGGTCTCGACGGCGTGCTCGCGGGAGCGATCGAGTCGCGCCTCGGCGCCCGCCGCGACGGCGAGGTGGTCTGCAAGGCAACGCAGCGCGCGCACCTCCTCGTACGAGAGCGGCTCGGACCGACCGGCGGAAGGCCACAGGAACAGGCCAATCGGTACGTCGTCATCGACGAGCAAGGCGGCCGCTCCCGCGCTGCGACCGTCGAGCCAAGCGAGCCAGGGACGCACCTCTCCCCGCCGGACCTGAAGCGCTCGCAGCACCTCGGTGCTGACAACGCGCTCCGGCTCCAAGGACGCGAGCTCGACGAGCGCGAGCGGAACCTCGGCATGCTCGCCATGCAAGTAGCCCGCGCGGTCGACGACCAGCCGGTCGTTCGTCGCAAAGCGATACAGCGCGGCGCTGCCTTCTCCGCTGCCCAGCGCGTCGCGGATGGCCGAGAGAGCGAGGATCACGGCTTGACGGGGGTCAGGTGCCTTGGCCGCGCGCGTCGCCTGCTCGAGCGCTCGCACGGTCCGTCCTCGCGCAGGCGCCATTCGCTCGGCGATGCGAGGCGCGAACATGCCGAGGGCGACCGCGAGCGCCGTGACGATGAAGAGGATCGCACCCGCGTGCGTCGGAGCCTTGTAAGCGATCACGACCGCGATCGACATCAGCGGCGTCGCGAGCATCGTGACGGCCGCGAGGAGCCGCAAGACGCGCGCGACGAGCGCGGGACGCTGCGAATTGGAGCACGCCACGAAGGCGATCGCCGACGCGAGAGACGCGAGTGGCACGAGCCGCTCGGGCGAGGCGACCTCCATCAACGATGCCAGCGCTCCGAGGGCGAGGCACACGACGCTTAGCCACAGCGCCCCGGCGGCGCGCTCAGCGACACCGAGCTCGTACCGGCGCGCCCGAAAGCTCCGAAAAGAGGCGACCATTCCGATCCCGACCGAACCGAGCGACGCGGCGAGCACGGCATAATCGACCGTGAGCGCGTCGACGACGACGTCTCCGGAGAGCGCGCGCAGCGCCGCCACGCCGACCGCTGCCATCCAGAGGAGTGACGTGGCCCACGCGGCATCGTTCGAGGCATCGAGTGTCCTCGACGTGCCCCCGAGCGCGCCGATTCGCGAGAGGGCGATCGGTGCCGACGTCGCGGCGAGCGCGAGGCCCACGGCGCGCGCGGCGACGAACGCGGGACGCGCGGGCGCGAGCTCGGCCGTGAGCACCGCGGCGGCGCCCGCGGCGACCCCCTTCGCGGCGCGACGGGCGGTCGCATCGATCCAATCGGCCCCGAGCGCTGGCGCAGAGGCGAGGCGCCACCCCAGCCCTAGTACGAGCGCCCCGAGGAGGAGACCTGCCCACGCTTCGGGCGCGTCGGGCGCAGACTGCAGGTGCGCCGCACCCACGTAGAGGACGAGCGCCATGGCTCCCCAGAACGAGCGCTCGCGCACCGGCATGCTGTTGAGAGCGTAGCGTTGCCCGTCCCGAGTCGCCAACTTGACGACCGAGTACGCCGTCAGGGCGAGAAGGCGTAGACGACGCCGTCTTCCAGATTGTCGGCGGTCTTCACTGCGACGCCTCCAAACAGGTAGCCACCGCTCGTCGAGCCGAGCGCGTAGACGGAGTCCCCGTCGACGAGCGCTGCGAGCAGGAAATCCTGGGCAGGTCCGCCGATGACGCGCCGCCAAAGTGGCGCCCCCTCACGCGTCGTCCGCACCACGAAGCCGTCGTAAGCCCCGACCGAGTCGACGTCCTTGCCGAAGAGGTTGAGCTTCCCCGGGCCGCCTCCTGGGCCGATGAACGTGCCGGTGACGGTCAGGTTGCTTGCGGCATCGAACGCGACACGGCTCAACAGCAGCTCGGCGTTCCCGATGAACGGCTTCGCCCAGCGGACGTCGCCGGTCTGCCCGTCGAGGACGATGACGTAGCCCTCCGAGGCGTCGCCCCCCTTGAAGCCGATGTTCTTGTCGACCGACATCTCGTAGAGGAAGCGGCCGCTCACCGCGACGAGCCCGTCGGGCGACAGCGCGACACCGCTGATGCGCTCGGCCGAGCCGCCCCCGAACACGCGCCACCAGCGCACGGCGTCGACGTCGGGACTTAGGCGCATGACGAGGACGTCGTCGTAGTTGGGCGCGAGCACCGTCGTCCCCGCGACGAGCGCGCTGCCTCGGAGAATTCCGGCGACGATGAGATCGCCGTCCGGCGCCACCGTGAGCCGCTCGAAGGTCAGGTAGCTCTGGGCCGAGAGGAAGTCCTTCGACCACAGCTGCGCACCGTCGAGCCCCAGCTTCACGATGCGTCCGCGCTTCGAGCCGCCGATGCCAGTCACGCCGGCCTCGCCGACGACGAAGAGCGCGTTCGCCCCAGGTGGCAGGGCGACGTCGTTCATCGAGTCGGATTCGGGGGTGGCTTCGAGCACCTTCGCCCAGACGACCTTCCCCGCGAGGTCGACCTTGAAGACCATCCCGTTCCGCTGCCCCCCGACGCACGGCGTCGCCGCGGGATCCGGAAACACGAGCCCCTGCGAGCAGAAGCCCACCGCATAGCCCTCGTCCTTCCCGTCGACCGCGACCGCGAGGACGGCGTCGTCGCCGGACGAGCCCAAGGAAAGCGCCGCCTTCACCTCACCCTTTGCCGTGAGACGCGCCACGAACGCATCCTGAGCGCCTCCCTGGAACGGCCCGAAGGCTCCGCCGTGCGTGCCCCCGACGAACCACGCACCTTCGCTCGTCCCCACACCGGAGACGATTCGATCCGAGCCAGGAGACTTGGCTGTGGTCAAGACGCCCTTTGGATCGCCCGTCGCGCAGCGCCCGAGCCCGTCGCAGCGGTTGTCTCCGCACGCTCCGCCAGGCTCCTCCGTGCCGCTCGCCGCCGCACGGCACGTGCCCTCGAACCCCGGCTCGGCGCACGAGGCGCAGACACCGCACGCGGTCGCGCAGCAGCGCTCATCGACGCAGGCCCCACTCTCGCACGAGGAGGCTGCGTCGCAGCTCTCCCCGTCGACGAGGACGCACGCGCCGCTCTCGTTGCAGCGCCGTCCCTCACCGCACGGAAACTTCGAGGGCACGAGCAGGTCGACGCACGAGCCCGCGTCGCACGACGCCATCCGGCAGGGTTCGCTCGGCTCCGCGCACTCCGCATCGGTCACGCACTCAGGGCCCGAGTGTCCTCCGGCCCCGGCGGCCCCACCCGCGCCGGCAGGGGCCGCGGTGGGCTCGTATTCGCCGACGCCGAGAACCTGGGCGCAGGCCGCCGTGAGGAAGCAGGCGAGCGTAAGAGGCCAAGCCCTCATGGTCCGCTCACGAGTGCGGGGCCACCACCAACGCCGTGATGTTGTCGTAGCCCCCCTCGTCGTTCGCGAGGGCCACGAGCAGCTCGGAGGCCTCCTCGAGATCGTCCGCGAGGCGAACCGCCTCGATCATTTCGCGAGACGACACGAGCCCGCTCAAGCCATCGGAGCAGAGGAGAAACACGTCGTCGGGACGAACCTCGACGGCGCGGAGGTCGACCTGGACTTCCGCCTCGAGCCCGAGCGCGCGCGTGATGATGTTGGTCGGGAGGCGCGCGAGGTCCTCCTCCGTCAGCGTCGGGTCCATGGCGCGGGCCTCGTTGACGAGCGAGTGGTCCTCGGTGAGGAGCTCGATGGCGCCGCTTCGGATCCGATAACAGCGGCTGTCGCCGACGTGCCCGATGTACGCGACGTCGCCGGTCTCCCCGAAGTGAATCGCCACGACCGTCGAGCCCATCCCGCGATGCGAGCGCGACTCCAGAGAGGCCGAGTGGACGTCGCGGTTCGCCTTGCGCACCGCGGCGAGCAGCCTCGTCGCCGCCTTCGGTAGCTTCGCCTCGGCCGGTAGGATCAGGTCGCTCGGGGTCGCCTTGCTTGGGCTCGCGTCGAAGAAGTCGGCGATCGAGCTCGCGACGAGCGCGCTCGCGACGTCGCCCGACTCATGACCGCCCATCCCGTCGGCGACCGCGAACAGCGCGTACTCGGGGCGCAGGAGGTACGAGTCTTCGTTGTGCTCGCGGCACCGTCCAACGTCGGACGTCGCGGCAGCCTTCAGCTTGGGTTTCGCTTCGCGCGCCATCGTCCTCTGCCTGCCGAGGGACTGAGGCTAGGACGAGCGCGCGTCCGGGGCAATCACCGCGCGCGGGAGCACGTCGGGCAGCTCCGCTCGACGCGCTCGCCGGAGCGGCTCACACGCCCGCGGGCATCGAGGCATTCCTCGTCCCCCTCGCCCATCAGCTCGCACACGCGCTCCGCCGCGCGACGCATGGACGCGAAGGCCTTGCATGCGACAGCGCAGCGCGCACCGAGCCCATCGTCGGCATCTGCTGCGCGGCCACCGCTCGCGCCCTCTGCGCTCGAGGGCGGCGGTGACGACGGCGAGGCGCTCTTCTTCGGCTTCGCCACCGCTCCCCCCTCGTCCTCGACGACGCGCGCGCCCGTCGAGTCGTCCTTCCGAGCCCTCGACTGGGACGGGGCCCCGTCCTCGAGCGCGAAGAGCGCACGCTCCCCCTCCCTCAGCATCGCCCGCGCAGCCTCGAGCTCGCGGTTCGCCACCTTCGCATCCGCGGGGGCGTCGCTGGTCGCACGCGGGGACTCGCTGCGTGCCCCGGCAGGCCGCGAGAAGCGCTCCTCGCTCTTCGATTCGACCGTAGCCGGCGGGGCTGCGGCGGCCGGCGGTGAGGCTGGGCTCAAGGCCGTCTCGGGCGCGCGAGAGGAGGCGCACGCCGCGACCACGAGCAAAAACGGCACGACGAGGAGCTTGCGTTGCGACATCACATTTTCTTGGACAACGAACGAGCCTCGAACGGCTTACGCGCGCGGGACGAAGCACGATTCGGACGCGGCCTCGCCCTCCCGCAAGGCAGGTCCGAACTTGTCTCCCATAGGCTAGAGTGTCCGCATGCAAAGCGTCGTCAAGCTCGCTCTCGCCTGCTCTCTCGTCGCCATGGTCGTCGCGTGCGACCGCCCCTCGCAGCGGCCGCCGCAGGCCCCACCTACGGGCTCGTATGCGCAGCCCTACGGCGCTCCTCCCGGCGCATACCCGCAGCCCTACGGCGCTCCTCCCGGCGCTTACACGCAGCCCTACGGCGCTCCTCCCGGCGCTTACACGCAGCCCTACGGCGCTCCTCCCGGCGCTTACACGCAGCCGTCCCCGAGCACGCCCTCGCCCGCCGGGCCTGCGACGCCTCCTCCCGCCCCCACCGCCAGCGCCCCGCTGCCACCCGTGTCGGCCGACCCGCTGAACCAGCTCGATCTCGCCTTCATGCGGCAGCGCGCGAACGGCGTCCTCACCGAGCTGCGCTCCGTGCTCCCGCAGGGTCAGGCCTCCGCGGTCGCGTCGATCCCGCTCATCGTCGACGATACGCCGGGCGAGGTGAACGCGTTCGCTGCCTGCCCGAAGCAAGGGCCGGTCATGGCGGTGAGCGATGGGCTCCTCGAGATCATCGCTCAGATGGCGCGCGCCAAGGCGACCGATGAGCTCTTCGGGACGAGCAAGCTCAGCGACTACATCAAGCTCGTGTCGAACCAGCAGCAGGCTCGTCAACCGATCGTGCGACCGGCACCGGGCTTCTTCGAGCCGAGCCAAGACGCCGACGGACGAAAGGTAGCGCGCCAGCACGCCCTCTTCGATGAGCAGGTCGCGTTCATCCTTGGGCATGAGCTCGCACACCACTACTTGCAGCACACGGGATGCGCCGGGGCGCAGCCTGCGTTCGTGACGCCTGCCGACATCGGGCGCCTCCTGTCGAACGCGGTGCCGGTGTTCAATCAACCGAACGAGCTCGCGTCCGACATGAACGGCGTGACCAACTTGCTCCAGGCGGGGAAGGTCCGTTCCGGGCAGCACTGGAACGAAGAGGGGGCACTCATGGTGCTCCACTTCTTCATCTCGCTCATGCAGATGGACCCGGCGGATCGCCTGCTGTTTGCGTTTCAAGGCTCCCATCCACCGCCGGAGCTGCGCATCCCGATCGTGCAGCAGGCCGCCAATCAGTGGCGCTCCACGGGCGGCGCCGCAGGCGCATGGCCCCTCCCGCTCCCGCTGCCGCTTCCATTCCCCTGACCGGGGCGGGGCTCCGCTTTCCCCGTCCGAGGGTCGGACGCAGTCAGCAGCACGAAGGACTCAGCACCGAAGACTCACCGGCGAGGTCGCGGCACCACGGCCGGAGTCGAGCGCCCGCAAGTGAGCGCCCGGCTCCGCGTCACGCCGATCAGTCCGGCATGTCGTAATCGCAAGCGTTGTCGAAGCAGCGCGCCTCGGGATCGCAGCAATCGGCGTCTTCTTCGCAGTACTCACCAACCTCGACGCAGGTGCTCGGACCACCGCACTTGCCGTCGAGGCAAGGCGAGCCGTCGCAGCAGTCGCTGTCGACCTTGCACGAGTCACCCTTCTGGATGCACGGGTCGAGCGCCCAGTAGGCGCGCATGTTGAGATCCTTCGAGTCCTGCCCGCCGAGCCAGAAGGCCGGGTGGCTCGGGTCCTTGCCGGGCTGGGGGTTCAGGTCGACGGCGGTGACCCAGAGCTGCTTCGTCGAGTTCTTGTTACCCGTGAGCTTCGTGCCGTAGGTGCGGCGGCTCGTAAAGACGACCCACATGTAGCCGCCCGACGGCTGCGGCGCGAACGTGGGTTCGTAGTCGTAGCCCCGATCACGATCGCCCGCCGCGAATGGATAGCTGTCGCCGTTCGCGTTGGCGAGCCGGATCTCCACGCCGGGAGTGTCGACGCTCGCGAGGTAGAGGTACCCTGGTCCGTAGCGCGTATCGAGCGAGCCCGGCGTGCCGCGGTGGTACACCGTCCAGGTCTTGCCGTCGTCGTTCTCACCGGACTTGATGGTCGGCGAGACGCTCGGGAAGCAAATCTGGAGGGTGTTGGGATCGTTACCCGCCGCAACCAGCGGGTAAGGGTTCTTCGCCTTGCCGAGCGCGAGGTCGAACTCGTAGGTCGCGAGGTCGTGCGTGCCAAACGAATCGACGTAGACGAGCTTGTGCCCCTTCGGCGCGAACGCGGGCATCCACAGCTTCGCACCCTCGAGGCCGCTGTCGGGGATCTTGAGGCCCGTGTCGGCGTCGAACATGCCGTCCGAGCCGCCCGGGGGCCCGGGGAGTGGCGCGTTGTTCTCGACGACGAACTTCCCGTCCGGCGAGATCGCGGGCATCGCCCAGTTGCGGACGCTCTTGCCGATCGACGTGGTCGTGAAGACCGGCTGATTGTTCAACAGGTCGAATTTCGAGACGTTGACGTCGCCGCCGAGGATCATCGTCTGCCCGTTCGCCGACACGGCGTGGCAGGTGCTGCACCCATTGACGTTCGCGGCCTTGAGGAAATCATCCGGAGCCGGCTGCCCAGGCTTCAGGCGGACGACGCGACCGAGGTTGTTCACCCAGTAGTAAACGCTGCCGCGCATGCTCGCCTTGGCCATGCGCCACTTGTGGGAGATGACGTCTTGAGCGGTAGGCTGCCCGGGGGTGAGGCGCGCGACCTTGAGGTCGACGGTCGAGCCATTGCCGCTCTCGCTGATCGAGACCCAGTCGGCCTGGTCGATCGCGAACGACTGCTGCGGCGCCTTCGCGTACACCTTGAGGTCGAGGAACTCGCTCTTGAACGAGATGAGGTAGCTGTCGCCTGCCGTGGCGCCCTTCCACATCAGCTCGGGCGCGAGCAGACCGCGCGGCCACACGGTGCCGTCGTAGGGGTAGGTCCAGGTGACGGCTTGGTCTTGTCCGAAGGGCTGATCGAGCTTCGCTTTCTCGTCATCCGGAACGCCGCCGTCCGTGACCTTCTTGTAGGTCACGTTCACGACCGCTTGCGCGACCTGACCGTTCGCCTTCGCGAACACCTTCACCTGAGCGCCCTTGTTGTTCAGGGCCGTGAAGACACCGCTCGAGTTCACCGTCGCGACGTCGGCGCGATCGACGTACCAGGTCCCGGGGAACACCTCTTCCTTGCCCACCTTTGCCTTGAAGGGGACAACCGGCGACATGCCGTTCACGATCTCGATGGAGGCGGTCTTGGGCTCGAGCTCGAGCACGGCCGTATCGCCAGCCGAGGTCGAGAACAGGTCACCCCCGGTGCCCGCGCCGGCGTTGGCGGTCGACCCGCCCTGACCGCCGCTCGTCAGCGTGTTGCCCTGATTTTTGTCGCTCGAGCACGCCGCGAGGCTAGACCCAAGAACCACAGCTCCCGCGAGCAGGAGCGACCAAGTCATCTTTTTATGCATGTTGAAGCGGGCCCTCGCTGGGCGTTCTCTTTCGGATGCAGACTCCCTCATCGACAGTAGCGTGCAAACGAGGCGAACAACAAGCAAGCCTTCCCTATTCGCTTCTGACAATCGATTGAACGCGGTGCCCCCGCGCGTCGAGGGAGCCCTCAAAGCGGCCGATAGTTGGGCGCCTCTTCCGTGATGATGACGTCATGGACATGGCTCTCGCGAAGGCCCTGCGCAGAAATGCGAATGAACCGCGCGTTGGTGCGCAGCTCGTCTATCGTACGTGCTCCGACGTACCCCATCCCGGAGCGGAGGCCGCCGACGAGCTGATAGAGGATCGAGCGCAGCGAGCCCCGGTAAGGGACGCGCCCCTCGATGCCTTCGGGGACGAGCTTCTCGTCGGCCGCGCCGCCCTGTCCGTAGCGATCCTTGCTGCCGCGCCGCATCGCGCCGAGCGAGCCCATGCCGCGGTACGCCTTGTAGCTGCGGCCCTGGTACAGGACCATTGACCCGGGCGACTCGTCAGTGCCCGCGAAGAGCGAGCCTATCATCACCGAGCTCGCGCCCGCGGCCATGGCCTTGCACACGTCGCCCGAGTACTTCACGCCGCCGTCCGAGATCACCGGGATCCCCTGCTTCTCGGCGACCGTCACGGTCTCGTCGATCGCGGAGACCTGCGGCACGCCGACGCCCGCGACCACGCGCGTCGTGCAGATGCTGCCGGGACCGATGCCGACCTTGACCGCGTCCGCCCCGGCGTCGATGAGCGCGCGCGCCGCATCGCCAGTCGCGATGTTTCCACCGATCACGGCAATCCCGGGGAAGCGCCGCTTGGTGTCGGCGACCGCCTCGATGACGCCGCGCGAATGTCCGTGTGCGGTGTCGACGACCAGGACGTCTACGCCCGCCGCCACGAGCGCCTCGCTCCGCGCGATCCGGTCAGGGCCAGGGCCGATCGCGGCGCCGACCCGAAGCCTCCCCTGAGGGTCCTTCACCGCGGTCGGCGTGGCATCGGCCTGGAGCAAATCCTTGATCGTGATCAATCCGACAAGCTTGCCGCCGTCGACGACGAGGAGCTTCTCGATGCGATGCTGGTGCAAGAGCTCCTTGGCGACGTCGACCGAGACGCCCGGCGAGACGGTGACGAGCTCGTTCGTCATGAGAGCGCGCACCGGCTGCGAGAGGTCGCGCGCGAAGCGAATGTCGCGGGCCGTGAGGATCCCGACGGGCCTCCCCTCCCCGTCGACCACCGGCAGACCGCTCACCGTGTGGCGCTTCATCTCCGCCACGGCCTCGGACAGCGGCATGTCGGGGCCGACCGTCACCGGATGAAGGACCATGCCGCTCTCGGCGCGCTTCACGCGCTCGACCTCGGCGGCCTGCTCGTCGATGGCGAGGTTCTTGTGAACGATGCCGAGCCCACCCGCGCGCGCCATCGCGATCGCCGTCGCCGACTCGGTCACCGAGTCCATCGCCGCGCTGAGGAGCGGGATCCTCAGCTGGATGTCGCGGGTGAGGCGCGTGCTCACATCGACCTCGGCGGGGAGCACCTCGCTGTAGGCCGGCAGGAGCATGACATCGTCGAACGTGAGGTACTCGCGAAGGGGCTCGTCCGGGTTCGCTCGCAGCATGCGTCCACCTAGCACGAGCGCCGCGACGCCGTCAGCGTGCGGAGGTGGTCCGGGCCCGTCTAGCCCGCGCCCGGCTGCGAGCCCGACGCGCCCCACGCCGAGGCGTGACTGCGCAGAAGCGCCGCGACGGAGGGCGCAGTCCCGACGAACGGCAAGCGTACGACGAAGCGCGCGCCGCCGCCCTCACGGTCCGAGAGGTCGACGACGCCACCGTGATCGAGGACCACCTTCTGCACGATGCTGAGGCCGAGGCCGGTCCCGTCCTTGCGCGTCGTCACGTACGGATCGAAGACGGCGGAGCGCAGCACCTCCGGGATGCCGGGCCCGTCATCCTCGACGACGAGGAGGCCCTGCTCGCCGTCGCGCTTCACGTGAACCCAGACGTGCCCCTCGCCCTTCGCGTCGTGCTCGGCCGTCGCTTGGGCGGCGTTCGCGACGAGGTTCACGAGCGCGCGGTGCAACATGGTGCGGTCGTGAGCCACCGGGATCGGGCCCTCCACGCAATCGAGGCTGAGGGACACCGGCCGGCCGCCCGCGAGCTTCGGAAGGTCCCGCTCGATGCGTGGCCAGAGCTCCCTCACTAGGGTCGCGAGGTCTCCGTCGCGCAGGTTTGAGCGAGGCAGTCGCGCGAACGAGGCAAACTCCCCAACCAAGGTGCGGAGGCTCTCCACCTCCTCCACGACGATGTCGCGCGTGGTCGCGAGCAAGGCTCGGTAGGCGGGGTCATCGCCCGCGTATTGCTGGCAGCACTCCTCGACCGCGAGCTGGATCGGCGTGAGCGGGTTCTTGATCTCGTGCGCGAGGCGGCGAGCGACGTTCTGCCACTGCCCGACCCTCCGCAGGAACTCGACGCGCGCGCGGCTTCGGTCGAGCTGTTCGAGCATGCGGTTCATCCCGCGCGCGAGCTCGGCGACATCGGCAGGTCCATCCTCCGAGACGCGTACGGTCAGGTCGCCTTCGGCGACGGGCCGGAGCGCCGCGACGAGCTCACGGACGCGTCGCGAAAGCGGGCGCACGGCCCAGGTCCCTGCCGCGATGGCGACGATGACGGTGAGCCCGACGACGAAGCCAAACCCGAGTCGCAGGGCTCGGCCCGTGACGAGCGCCGCGAACGACTCTCGTCGCTGCTCTTCGACGCGCACCCGCTGACGCGCCCTCTCTGCCGCAGTTCGGACGCGGGCGTCTTCCGAGAGAGAGAGTGCGACGCGCGCGCCCTGCACCTTGCGCTCGAACACGACGAACTCGGTCTCGGCTCCCGCACGGCCGTCGCGCCTGCGTACCTCGGCACGAAGCCCGCCGTCACCGCTCACCACCGACGCCACTGCGAGCGAAGGCTCCTCGTCGCGCATGCGCGCGAGCGCGGCGTCGAGCGCCACCTGGTCGGCTCGCTCGATCGCGGCCGCGAGGTCGCCGCGCGCCACCAGCGCATCGGCGCGCGCCTCGAGGGTCACGCGACCTGCTTCCACCGCGGCCTGCATCTCTCGAGCAACGCTCGCCATCGAGGGCTCGCCTCGCGAGACGAGCGCGTTCTCCGAGGCCCTCCGGAGGACGAGCCCTGCAATCCCTGCCGTGGCCGCGAGCGGGACGAGCGCCACAACGACGAGCGCCGCGAGGACGCGACGCTTGGTAGTGCCCATCCTCGACGCCATCCCGACGCGCCTCCAGCTCTCGATGGGCGAAAAGAGGGCCGGGCCCCTACTCGACCGTCACCGTCTTCGCGAGGTTGCGGGGTTGATCGACGTCATGACCCTTGCGAGAGGCGACGTAGTACGCGAGGAGCTGCAGGGGCACGACGGTGAGGAGCGGCAGGACGTGCTCCGGAGCGTCGGGGAGCCAGACGATGTGCTCCGCGAGGTCGTGCATCGCTTCATCCCCCTTCGTCGCGAGCGCGATGACGCGTCCCTCACGGGCCCGCACCTCCTGGACGTTCCCGAGGGCCTTGTCGTAGCTCGCGTCGCGGGGCGCGACCACCACCACGGGCAGCGACGAGTCGATGAGCGCGATAGGTCCGTGCTTCATCTCGCCCGCCGCGTAGCCCTCGGCGTGTGCGTAGCTGATCTCCTTCAGCTTGAGCGCCCCCTCGAGCGCAATCGGGTAGTTGAGCCCACGCCCGAGGAACAACACGTCCGTCGCGTCGACGAGCGAGGTCGCGATCGAGCGCACGTAATCGGCGTCGCCGAGCAGCTCGTTGATGAAGCCCGGCACCGCGCAGAGCCCCTCGAGGAGCGAAGCCCCCTGCGTGGCGTCGAGCGCCCCGCGTTGCCGCCCCAGGTAAACCGCGACGAGCAACAGCGCGGTGAGCTGCGCGGTGAAGCACTTCGTCGAGGCGACGCCGATCTCGGGGCCGGCGCGGGTGTAGAGCTCGCCATGCGCGAGCCTTGGGATGGCGCTGTCGAGCACGTTGGCGATCGCGAGCACGCGCGCGCCTCGGCTCTTCGCCGCCTTGGCGGCGGCGAGGGTGTCGAACGTCTCGCCGGACTGGCTCACCGCGATGACGAGATCGTCGTCGCAGAAGACCGCCTTGCGGTTGGCGAGCTCGCTGCCGAGCTCGACCACGGTCTGGACACCGGCGAGCGACTCGATCCAGTACCGCCCCAAGAGCGACGCGTGAAAGCTCGTCCCGCACGCGACGATGTACACGCGGCGAATGCCGCGCACGACCTCGGGAGAGAGCCCGATCTCGGAGCCGTGCACGTCACCGTTCTCGAGATCGATGCGCCCACGCAGCGTCGCCGCGATCGCGTCTGGCTGCTCGTGGATCTCTTTCAGCATGAAGTGCTTGAAGCCGCCGCGCTCCGCCATCGTCGGGCTCCAGTCGATGCGCTTGCGGGGCCGCTCGACGGCAGCGCCGGCGATGGTCGTGATACGAGCCGAGGGCCCCTCCGAGGACGTGGGCCCGCGGAGCTCGACGACGTCGCCGTCTTCGAGGAACACCATGTCCCGCGTGTGCGACAGGAGCGCGGAGATGTCGCTGCCGCAGAGCATCTCGTTCTCGCCGTACCCGAGCACCAGCGGGGAGCCGTGCCGTGCCGCCACGATCGTGTTCGGCTCGTCGACGCTGAGGACCGCGATCGCGTAAGCGCCCGTCACCTCGGAGAGCGCGACGCGCACCGCGTCGAACAGGTTCACCGCACCGCGCGAGAGCGCTCGGTCGACGAGGTGTGCGAGGATCTCGGTGTCCGTCTCGGAGCCGAAGCGCGCGCCGTCGGCGGCCAGCTCGCGGCGTAGCGCAGCGTGGTTCTCAATGATCCCGTTGTGAACGAGTGCGACCTTACCCGCGACATGCGGGTGAGCATTCTCTTCGCTCGGTCGACCGTGCGTGGCCCAGCGGGTGTGCCCGATCCCGAGCGCCCCCTCGAGCGGTCGCTTCGCGAGCGCGTCGCCTAGGGCGCGAAGCTTCCCGAGCGCGCGCACCGTCTCGATGCCGCGACCGTCGTGGATCGCGACGCCCGCAGAGTCGTACCCGCGATATTCGAGCCGACGAAGGCCGTCGACGATGATAGGGGCGGCCGATTGCCGCCCCGCGTAACCTACGATTCCGCACATGACAGGCCTCGCCTAGCAGCCCCCGAGCCAGCGCACGAAGGACGCCGCACTCTAGACGGAAGGTCCCATCGAGGCAGCTAATTTGGTCTCGGCGTGGCCGTCGGGACACCACGCGAGTCCGAAGCGCCTTCGCCGACGAGTCGCTTCAACGCCACGGCGCGGCGCACGACGACGAGCACCTCGGCGAGCGGCATGTCCGCCTCGAAGCGAACCTGTCGCTCATCAGCTCGAACCTGGACTCGCGCGAGGAGAGACCCATAACCCACCAGCTTGGCGAGGCTCGAGTCTGCCTGGGTACCGAGCTCACTCCGGACGTGCTCGGCGAGCGCGCCAGCCGATGTCGGGTCGTCGGCGACGAGCAATCCTCGTACCCTGAGGGTGTCGCCGACATCGACCGAGAACCCGCCGGCACGAAGCGCGCGGAGCGGCGAGTTCGAGGCGCCTTGTCGACCGAGCTCGTCGAGGAGCGTGCCTCGCTGCTCGTCGGACAGGAGCGCCGTGGCCACGAGGGCCCCCGTTCCGAGGGCGCGGCGCATCTCCACAAACCGCGAGTCGGAGGCGAGGCTCTTGCGCCGTCCATCCGCAACCGCGAGGATCTGGGTCAGCAACGCAGGCTCGGCAAGGGCGAGGCTGCGCCCGGGTACCACGGCGAGCTGCGCGGCCTCTGGCGCGGCGACATCACGGAGGAACATCGCTCCGTCGCGAGCCTCGCGCGCGGCCGTCCCTCCCCGCCGAGCGATCAGCTTCTCGGCGCACCCGAGCAGCACCGAGGCATTTAGGTCGCCGGTCGCGACGAGGCCGAACCCAGCGTCTCCGGTCCCGGGTATGGCGAGGACGAGGCGCCTTACGCGCTCGAGCGGATCGTTGCCGCACAGCGCGGAGACGTCGCCGATCCCTTCGATGGGTCGAGGCTCGCGCAGCCACTCGCGGGTCGCCGGGTGGGCTCGCAGCGCCTCGAGGTCGAGCTCGACGGCGAGCACCGCGCCGGCCGGGACGTGCGCGACAGGCTCGAGCGTCGAGGGCGCCCGGGTGCCTCCGTCGTCGCGCGTCGCGCTCCAGCGCCGGAAGGTGACCCAGCCTGCCATCGACATGACGAGCGTCAAGAGGATCAGCGTACCACGCCGTCCGAGCCCGCCTCGCCGAGGTCCCACCATCGGCGGCTTTGTAACACGATTTCCCGATTGGAGCGGCTCAAGGGGCGCGGTCGAACCAGCTGCCGACCGCGGCGCCGATTCGCGGCGCCCAGGTGAAGGCGAGGATTGTCGCGAAGACCGCGGCGACCAGCAACACCTCGCCGCGCGACACCTCCCCCAGGACCTGCTCCATCCACTCACGCATGGCGCCCGCACACTAGCCCGTTCGAGCCGCATGCACGAGGATCGAGCGTCCGCGAGCCGTACGGGGTACCTTGAGGGCGATGTCGACGGAGACAGGGCACGACGCCTCGAGGTCGAGCGAGCCTGGTGGTGCGACCGCGCGCCGCTCCCGACCGGAGCTGCCCTCGGCGCCGTCGTCTCGAGGCTCGAGCCCACTAGGCTTTGAAGCGGACGGACTCTTCGGCGAGTTCGGCTCGCTAGGCGACATCCCTGATCTCGAGCTGCTGGTGCAGGGCGCATCGACGACGGGCGGCGAAGCCCCGAGCGTGAGCCCCGAAATCGAGGCGTTGATGCTCGCCGCCGCGACACGAGCCCGCGCGCAGCGCATGGTTCCGGAAACCTCCAAAGCGTCCGACCTGGTCGTCTCCGCGGAGGCGGCGCGTGACATCGAGCAACTCTTCGAGGGTGGCTCACCGCGCGAAGGCTCGACGGGCCGCACGTCCGCGCCGACGCCGCTCGAGGACGCAACGGCGCCCGCACCGATGTCCTTCAGCACGCCCTCCGCGCGGTCAGGCCCGGCGTCCGTCGAGGCCGCGATGGCCGGACGAAGATCCCCGACCTCGACCTTGGGAGAGCCTCCACCGCAACCTACGGCCCTCGGCGATGGCGATGCCCTCGAGGCACGTGACGCAGCCCCGAGGGCGGGCCTTCGTTTGACCGAGGCGCCGAGGTCTTCGCCTCCTCTGAGCGCCGCCACCTTCGAGCAGCGACCGACCCTCTTCGAGGCGCTTCGACCGTCGGCGAGCCCTTCGCCTCACGTTCCGTCGAGCGGCAACGACGCGATGAGCGCGATAGGCGACGCGCTGCGGGCCCACGCAACCGGCGCACTCGTGCTCCGCACCGGGCGCGGCAGCGAGGAGCGTCACGTCGTGTTCCGCGACGGTGACATCGTGACCGTGGATTCCTCCGTCGAGGGGGAGACGCTCTTGCACGTCCTCGTCGAGCGGGGAGACGTCTCATCAACGCTCGCAGCCGAGCGGTCGGCACGCTTGCCGCGCAGCGGTCGGCATGCCGCGGCAGCGCTGATCGCCCAGGGCTTCGTCCCGCAGGACGCGCTCTGGACCATGCTGCGAGCTCACGCGGAGTGGTTGCTCGTTCGCGCGTTCCGTGACGGCGTCGCATCGAGCGCCCTCGTCGAAGAGCTCCCCGAGCGACTCGCCTCCGAACCCAGCGTGTTCGGCGGCGCGACGGGAGTCGAAGTGTTCGTCGAGGTGACCAAGCGCGCACTCGACGCCGAAGCGGCGCGCGAGCGGCTCGGCGACGAAGATGCTCGCTTCGTCGAGGGTGCGTCCGGGAGCTTGGTGCACGAAGCGGCGCTGGATCCGACCGAGCTGGAGCTGCTGCGCGAGGTCGCGGGGCGCTCGCCGCGACGCATCCTCGAGCAGTCGCCGGAGGTGGCCCCCTTGCTCGCCGCGATGATGGCCCTCGACATCCTGCGCCTTGATCGCAAGGCATCCGCGACAGTCCAGCGCTCGACGCCGCCCCCCGCAGCGACGGGCGACCTCGACGACGCAGCCGTACGCGCGAAGGTCGCCACGAGGCTCACGCTCGTTCGACGAGGCGACTATTTCGCGCTGCTCGGACTTCGCAGCGACGCCACGGGGCATGAGCTGCGCCAAGCGTACGTGGCCCTGCGCCGCGACTTCGAGCCTGCGCGCCTTCTCACCGCGACAACTTGGGAGCTCGAAGGGGACGTACGCCTCATCCTCGACGTCGTCGAGGAGGCTTACTCGGTCCTCGCAGACGAGCGCCGGCGCGCTCGTTACCGCAGGGCGATCGAAGCCACGCCTCCCTGACCGGCGCCCCGGCGACGGACGCGCATCAGCGGCCTGGACGCCGCGGCGAGAGTCTGGGCGACACGGCCTCGATCGAGACGCCGTCACCCTGACCGGAGAGCCGAACGGTCGTCCCGCGAGGGAACGCACCAGACAGCAGCCGGTCGGCCAGCGGCGCTTCGACGACACGCGCCACGGCTCGACGCATCGGCCTCGCGCCGAGCTCTGGCTCGAACCCACCTGCGGCCATGAGCGCTTCGATGACCGCCTCGTCGTACTCGAGCCCAAGACCACGAAGCGCGAGCGCGCGCCCGAGGTCATCGAGCAACCGCCGCGCGATCGTGGCGACCTGGTCACGCCCGAGAGGCGCGTAGAATAAGACCTCGTCGAGGCGATTGTAGAGCTCGGGCGGCAAGGCCGCGCGCGCGGCGCGCAGCGCCACGTCGGCGAGACGTACGCCGTCGCTCAACGCCGATGGCGTCGAGGCGAAGCCCACGCGCTTCTCGGTCTGCGCGACGCGCATCTCCTCGGCGCCGAGGTTCGAGGTCAGCACGATCACGGTGTTGGTGAAGTCCGCGGTTCGACCGCGCCCGTCGGTGAGGCGCCCTTCGTCAAACACCTGAAGGAACGACTCGAGCACGTCGCGGTGGGCCTTCTCGATCTCGTCGAGGAGGAGCACCTGGTAAGGGCGCTTGCGCACCGCCTCCGTGAGGAGCCCTCCTGACTCGTGTCCGACGTAGCCGGGCGGCGCACCGACGAGGCGTGCGACCGCATGAGCCTCGGCGTACTCGGACATGTCGAGGCGCGTCATGGCGTCGGGCGAGTGGAACAAGATCTCGGCGATCGCCTTCGCGGTCTCGGTCTTGCCGACGCCCGTCGGACCGAGGAGGAGGAAGCTCCCGATAGGCCTGCGTCCTCTTAGGCCCGCCGCATTGCGCCTCAACACCGCGGCGATGCGACCGCATGCCGCCTGATGCCCCACGACCTTCTCGCACAGCGTCTGCTCGAGCTTCAGCATGCGCTCGCCATCGGTCTCGAGCAGCCGCTCGATCGGGACAGCTGCCATCTCGGCCACGACCTCGGCGACGGCGCGCGCGTCCACCTCGGCATCTCGAAGCCGCGGCGGCTTCAGCCCGCTCGTCGCGGATAGCGCGCGGCGGCTCGTCCGCGCGCCCGCGAGGTCGAGGATCGAAAGCGCTTTGTCTGGGAGCGCGCGACCCGTCAGATACCGCACCGACCAGCTCACCGCCTGCGCGATCGCCTCGTCTTGGTACGTGGTTCGATGATGGAGCGAGAGCCGCTCGCACACAGCCGCGAGCACGGTCCGCGCCTCGACCTCGCTCGGGGCGTCGATCTCGACGACGGAAAAGCGTCGCGCGAGCGCGGGATCGCCATCGATCGCCTTCCGCTGCTGCTCCGGCGACGTCGCTCCGACCATTGGAAATTCGCCAGCCGCGAGCGCGGCTTTGAGCTCGCTCATCGCCTCGTCGGCGGCGCCGCCGAAGAGCTCGTGCACCTCGTCGATGAAGAGCACCACGCGACCGGCGGCACGCGCGAGCTCGACGCGCAGCTCGGAGATTCGCTCCGCGAGCGAGCCGCGTGCGCCCGTGCCCGACAGCAGCTCGCTCACCTGGACTTCCACGAGGAGCCGCCGACGCACGCCATCCTCGACGAGGCGCCGACCGAGCGCCCGCGCGACGCTGGTCTTACCGACGCCGGGTGCGCCCACGAGGAGCGGATTGTTGGCGTGCCGCTTCGCCAGCACGTCGAGCGCGCGCTCGACCTCGAGGGCGCGTCCGATCACCGGCTCGAGCTCTCCACGCACAGCCGCCGCCGACAAGTTCCTGCCGATGCGGTGGAGGAGCGGAAAGGCCGCGGCGTCGAGGTCGAGCCCATCGACAAAGGAGACGATCGGGCGTTCGAGCGCGACGGCGGTCGACACGGGCGACGCGATCGGGCTCGGCAGCGGGCTCTCGGCCTCTCCCACGAATCCGACCTCGTCGAGGTCCTCATCGTCGCGACGTAGGTCAGCCCGAGTCGGTACGGGGGTTCGCGCGGACGCAGGGAGCCCCGTCGACGGAATCCACGCGACCTCGACCGCGCGCCCCGTGCGGCGCGGCAACGGCTTCGAGGTCGGCGTCGGCTCCTCGATTCGCGGGGCCGGACGCGGCGGATGCACGCTGCCATTCGCGACACGCGCGGCGGCGGTTCGAAGGCGCGCGACGTCGACGCCGCACTGCTCGAGCACACGCTGCGCCGCGAAGCGACGGTTCGAGAGGAGCGCGAGCAGGACGTGCACGGGAGTCGGCGACAGGGGCTGCGTGCCGCCAGGGAGCGCGACGTGTCGACGCAAGAGCTCGCGCGCCGCGCCGAGCGCTTCACCGAGCGGATCGCTCGAAGCCTCCTCGGACGAGCGCGTCGCCGAGAGGAGGCGGGCTTCGTCGAGCTTTCGCGCGAGGAGGAGCTCTCGAGCCGGGCCAGGAATCGCACAAATCGCCGCGAGCAAATGAACCGTGGAAGGTCGCTCCTTCCGGTCCCGCGCGAGGGCGCGCGCGCGTTTCCTCAGTCCGAAAAGCTCGGACTCGCTCCGAGGCACGGCCGAGTCGAGCTCGTCGGCCAGATTCTCTCCGCGGCGGTCAGCCATACTCGCGGGAGTGCTCGCACGCGACGGAAACCTGGGCCAACTGTCGAGCAACCCTCGGCGAGGGCCGCCGCATGCCATGGACCGTCAATGCTCCATGGCTGGTTCATAGGTTCACCATCCGACGGACCAGCGACTCGAGATCCCGGATAGTTGGAATCCTAAAGCACCATCAAAATCGGGGCACGAAGGCTGCATTCACGGATAGAGCCCGGTGATCTTGCACAGGCTTACGTGAAGGCAAAGCTGTGCGACACACCTCGCTTATCCGACATAAACGAACGGGGGAGACAGCAAGCATCTTCCCATCGCCACGATCTCCGGCGATACTGGAATGGCGTTACTCTTTTCGCCCCTTGTCCGTGCGTCGCACGACTCACGAGGGAGCGCACTAGGCGGCCGTATCAACGCGAGCCCACCGCCGGAGGACGCATCGACTGGCGACGCTAACCACCACTCAAACGCTGGGATAGCCAATGGAAAAAGGCACCGTCATCAAGAAGGGCGTGATGTTCGCCGCCGCGTCCGCGATCATCGCGGCGTACGGCTGCGAGCGGCCCAACCCGCACAAGCTCTCGGGCGACACCTCGGCCGTCTTCGATGACTGCCCGACGCCGTCGACTGGAAGCGGCAACAACGTCAACCCGACGAGCGGCACGTCCACCGTGGCCTCGACCACGGGCGTGACGACCACCACGACAGGCGGCAACGGCCCGACCCCTGGCGTCACCACCACTGGCGTCACCACAAGCGGGGGCGGCAGCGAGGGCCCGAAGGTCGAGAAGACCGAACTCGACGACCGCGAGCTCGACTACTCGGAGGCCCTCCGCACGGCCAGCATGCTCGTGGTGGGTGACCTTCCGACGCTCGCTCAAATCTACGAGCTCGGCGACCTCCCTCCCGAACAGCAGAAGGCGAAGTACGAAGAGCTCGTCGACAAACTGCTCGCCGATCCGCGCTTCGCGGACTCGATGCTCGACTTCTTCAAGTACACCTTCAAGATGGGTGGCGCGTCGACGGTCAGTGGCGAGCCGACGCGTGAAACGGCGCCGACCTTTGCCGCGCGCATCGTCTTCGAGGAGAAGGATTGGCGAAGCATCCTGACCCAGCAGACGAACACCTGCCCGACCTACAACCCGACGACGAAGACCTTCGCGGACGGTAGCTGCAACAACCTCCCGGCAGGGATGATGCACTCCGGCATGCTGACTGACCCCGGGACGCAGAGCCTGTTCTACGGGAACCTTGCGTTTCGACGGAATCGCTTCTTCCACGAGACGTTCCTCTGTCGCTCCGGCAACGAGCAGGCGGGAGGCGAGCCGACAGATATGCCGCCTCAGGAGACGCCCTGCGCTGGCAAGGACAAAATCCCCGGTTATCAGAACAAGTGGCCAGTCAATGAGATCGCGGGTGCCTGCAACAACGCCGGCGGCGTCGACTTCCACGACTACAACACCGGCAACATCTGCGCGAACTGCCACGCGACCTGGAATCACCGCTCACCGCTCTTCGCAAACTTCGACTCGAACGGCATGTGGCAGCCGGTCAATGCAAGCGGCGAATACTCGGTGTTCGTGCCGGTCGCTGGCTCGCCCAAGGCGAAGCTGAAGGACTGGCTCTGCGTCGATCCGGCCACCTGCCCGCCGAACGTATCCACGGCCTGGAAGAAGACCATGAAGGTCGACGGTGTCGAGCAAGCGGCCCCTGCGGCGAACCTGACCGAGCTTGGTCAGGCCATGGCGAAGGACGATGAGGTCATCGAGTGCACCGTCAAGCGCGTCTGGAACTACGCGATGGGACGCGCGGACATCACCGAGATCGGCGGCCGGAGCTGGGTCAACCTGCCAGACCGCAAGGATCCGAACGCGGAGCTCGTGACGCTTTCGAAGCTCGTCGCGAACTTCAAGTCCAACAACTACAACCTGAAGAAGGTTCTTCGGGCCGTCCTCGTCTCCGACGACTTCACGAGGTTCTAAGTCATGAGCGAAAAAGGAATGCGTTGGGCTTTGCCCGGAATCGTGTTCGTGTCGTCGTTCGCGATGTCGGCGGCATGCGGCTCCGAAGCCCCGTCGATCGGCAGCGACGACTGCCCCACCGAAGAGACCCCGGGTACCACGGTCACCACGACCGTGGCGACCACTGGAGCTGGCGGCACGACCGCGGCCTCGACGAGCGCGACGACCGCCACCACCACGGTAACCACTGCCGTGACGGCGACGTCCACAGGAAGCGGCATGGAGCCTCAGGAGTCGTTTATTCCGCCGGATGCGGCAGAAATCGCATCACGGCTTCACGGCTGCCACAAGGTGACCTACTTCCAGCTCGGCAACTTCCTCCGGCGGCGCGGCGTCGCGGTCCCCCCGGGTGACATCTCCGACTTGAAGACCACGCAGGTCAACATCTTCGGGAGCATGCAGTCTCTCCAGCAGGTATTCGGCGGCAGCGGGAACGCGTGCGAGGTTCAGAACACTCCCGGCGTCGGCAACGGCGCAGACCCGCTCTGCGGGAGCGGTGAGGTGTGTTTCTGCAACCAGAGCGACAAGATGAACGCCGTCAACGCCAACTGCGTCGACGTCGGCAACAACGCTCCTCAGAACGAAGCGGCTGATGGCTATTGCGTGTCGAAGCCCGCAACCCCCGGCTACCTCTTCTTCAACGGCAAGGACGCTCTCGGAGTACCGAAGCTGAACTCTCGCCTCGGGGAGAAGGAAGAACACTCCACCGCCAGCGCCCTGCGCCTCTTTGACATCTTCATTCAGTCGGCGTCCCAAATCATCACCAACATCGGGGATGCCTCGAAGGCCCCGGCTTGCAGCCTCAACGGCAAGAACCTCCCGATGTTCGATCCCAAGGACGGGAGCTGCGTCGAGGAGTCCGTCAGCTGCATCATCGGCACGCCCGCCTCGGAAGACCACATGCTGCTCTGCAATCTGATCGTGCAGAAGGCAAACGTGGCCGACCCGACCGACGTGGCCAAGAAGCGCAACATCGCGGTCGCTGCTCTGCTCAGCGCCGCCCACTCGTGCCAGTAAGCGGAGGTACCAACACATGGCAAACTGGAAACTCAAGGAACTCCGCGACGAGCGGCGTCGTACCTTCCTGAAGATGGCCACCGTCGCAGCGGCGGCGGTGGGCGTCGAGCGAACGAAGCTCCTCAACTTCCTCGCCGACGAGGGCGGCCACGGCCTCGCCGAGGCCGCGGGTGCGACCTACGGTCGCTCCCTGCTCGTGCCGTGCCCGAACGGGGTTTACGCGTGGATGCAGGAGCTCTGGCCGCAGGCCGACATGGCCGTCAAGGCGGTCGGGGGCTTCAATGTCCCGAGCGGGCAGATCCCTAATGGCCCAAGCGGAAACCTCGGCGGAATCTCGTCTTACCTCTACACGTCGCAATACGGGTACACTCCAGGCGACGGGTACCGCGGGACCTACGCGCCGGGCAAGGGCAACGCCACCCCGAGCGTCAACGGCCTGAAGATGTGGCTCGGCGGTGACCGTCCCTTCTTCTACAGCCCCCACGCGCCGTGGTTCGACCATCAGACGGGCACGCCGAAGTATCCGGTCACTGCGTACATGTCCGGCAAGGACGAGACGCACACGGAGTTCCCGGTCTCGTCCCTGACGCTGTCGGGCACCGCGACGCTCCAGGCGGCCTTGTCGTCGCTCGGCGCGGCCAGCTCGAGCGCCATCGTCCCGGTCCTCGGCATTGACCCCGTCAAGTACGGACGCGCTCCTGGTGCCCCGGACATCGCAACGGTGCCAAGCTCGGCCGGCATGATCGACCTGTTCAACAGCGCGGCGAGCCAGTTCACGCTGTCGAGCAAGGTCGACGGTGAGCTGTTCGAGACCTACTACAAGGCGCTCGCGGGCCTGCGTAAGTCGGCCTCGCGTTCGTCGTGGGCTCCGCAAATGCAGGTGACCAAGAACGCGGCGCGCATCATCGGCCTGAACTTCGCGTCGCAGCTGATGCCGACCAACCAAGACATCGTCGACATGGGCATCCAGGAGATGATTGACCAGGTCGGCATCAACTCGAACTACATGACGAGCGGCCAGAAGAACGGCATCGAGGAGTTCGGTCGCGTCCTCATCGTCGTCGCGAAGGCATTCGCTCTCGGCCTGAGCAAGACCGCCATCGTGGCGCTCTCTCCCGGGTCGACAGGCGAGACCACCTTCACCGACCCGCACGTCACCTTCGACAACCAGATGCGCATGTCACAGGGTCGTATGACCACGAAGCACCTCGGCAAGGTCCTCGATGGCTTCTACAATTACCTGTCGCAGCAGGTGGATCCGGAGAGCCCGACCGAGAAGCTCGATCAGAACACGGTGTTCGTCGCGTACGGCGACACGCCGCACACGCCGCTCGTCGGCTCGACGTGGCCGGACGCGACCCCGGACAGCTGCAACTGGATGTATGTCATGGATCCGAAGGCGAACATCCGGAATGGCTGGTTCGGCCAGTGCTACCCGCTGAAGGTCAACAACCGCAACGGCTTCGGCTTCAACCCGGTGACCGGAATGGATGACCCAACCAAGACCGCCGAGCAGTCGACGGCGTTTGGTTCGGCCGCCGCGGTCTTCGCAGCCGCGCGAGGCGACAAGAACAAGGCCGCCGAGTACGGTCAGTCGCCGAACACCATCCCGGGCCTCATCAACTCGAAGTAGCCGAAGGGCGCGACGAGCTGCGACGGGCTCACCTCACGGTGGGCCCGTCGTCGTTTGTGGGGTCGATCATCGCGGCACGCGCAAGCCCCCCGTCCGAGGATGACGCGCTCGCACCATGGGCGGGAGAGGCCCGTTCTGCCTCCCGGTCAGGCGCGCACCAGCATCGATACGGAGCGCCGTCTCACTCGCGCTTCCACGGTGCCCTCTCGGGACCGGACCTCAGCACCCGTCATGGCGTCCATCCAACCCGCATCGAGCCCCACCGAGCAACGCGCGACCGTGTCCTCAGCAGAGGAGTTCACGAGAAAGAGAACCCTACCCACGCCGTCCAGCGACTCGTGGACGGTCGCGTGCACGAACGAAGGATCGCACGCGAAGCGCGGCAGCCCGAGCGAATCCACGTGCTGTGCCACCAGCGTGTCCACCGTCGCAGGATCGTGCCGCAACACGACCTCGAACTCCTCGAGCGAAGCGGACCAGTCATGCGCCTTCCATGCGCCATCAAAGCGCGGGAGGTGGGGGCCGACGGTGACCCGAGCGCCGCGGCTTCGCGCCTGTCGAAGCTCTGCGACGAGCTCCTGATGAAGGCCACCCGACGTCGCGCACACGATCCAGCTTGCCCCATCGAGCGCCGCACCACGTAGCTCTCCACCGACGAACGCGTACGGGACACCTCGCCCGTCGAGCGCCTCCTCGAACGAGGCGAGGAAGCCATCGGCCTCGATCGCGACGGGGTAACCGAGTCCGAGTTCGTCCTCGAGGCAGCCCTCGCGCACCCCCTTGCCCATCACCGCGAAGACCGCGCCGCTCACGGGGCCAAACGCATGCATCACACGCGCGAGTCGACGCTCGGAGCGAGGCATCACGAGCCGCACGGGGGCGCGGCGACGGAGGCGGAAGAACTCGCTCCGCTCGAGGGCCCGAGCGAGCTTCTCGTAGTCGTCCGCGAGCGAGCGACGCCGACCTCGCGGGTCGATCGGCGCACCAAGCCAGCGATCGCGGTCCACTGCCATGTAGAGGTTGTAGCCGCGCAACCCGTACGCAAGCGCACACATGACGGTGAACAGGCTGTCGCGCTCGTCGAGGGGCGGGAAAAACGGCGGGAAGCCAACGCCCATCTCACAGGCAAATGCGGGAAAGCCACGATGCTCGGCGTGGCACGCGAGCTCACTCGTCCGGCGCGCGATGTCGCGGCGTGCTGCCTCGGAAGCCTTGCCGTAATAGTCGAGGCCGATCATGTCGACGACCTCGACGATGCGCGCGGCGTTGAGCGGCGTCGTCTCTTGCGCGGGCGGGAAGTTGTGAACCGTCGGCACTCCACCGAGGCCCGCGGCGACGAGCGCTTCGCGAAAACGCGCGAAGGTGTCGGCGAGCAGCTGCTCGTGAAACTCCGCCCAGTCGAGGTATCGCGCAAGCTCCTCGGTGCTCGACGCCTCGAACGCCTGCGGTGGAGCGACGTCCGACCACGCGAGGAGGTTCGGGTCCTGGAACGCCGGTTGAGGCGCGGCCTCTACGCCCGTCGGCTTCAACCGGCCCGCTTCCTCCGCCCACGCCTGCGAGTCCAGGCCCTCGTTTACGAGTCGCGCCCCGTACGCGTGGGTGAGCGCGCCGAGCGAGCCATACTTCGCTCGAAGGAACCCCCGATAAAGGGCAAGCGCGTCAGGGTGGTAGTCCTGATCGTAGGCGCCATCGCGAAAGTACATCGCGCCCTCGTTGTCGATTTGCACGAGCACGATTGGCCCGCGTGGCCAGACGAGCGGTGCGAGAGCGCGGCCAAGTAGCTCGAAGAAGCGCGCGACCTCGCCACGAAACGCCTCGCTCGCGTAGCTCGGCACAGGAAACACGCGTGGAGGCGATGGGAGCATCACGGGATTGCCGCGCGGAGTTCGCGCTTGGCAACGCTCATCCCAGACCACGCGCTCGGGGATCCCGAAGTAGGTGAGCTCCGCGTTGATGTGGGGGCCCGGCCGCACGATCGCGAGGAGCCCTACCTCCTCGGCCATCCGTAGGAAGCGCACGACATCGTGAGCCGGCGTCTGCTCGCCAAGGTCGAGGACCCCAGGCGCGCGCTCGTGTACCGACCATGGGACGTACACGTCGACGAGACGCGCCCCGAGGCTGCGTAGCGACACCAGCGCGGACCGCCAATCCGCTGGCTCAAGCCGCCAGTAGTGGACCGCCCCTGCTAGGAGCGGCACGTCCGTCCCGTCGACCGTCAACCCGTGTGTGCCGAGTGTGACGGTCATCGAACGGTTCGTCCGGGCCGCGCCCGCGCGCTCAGCGAATCATCCCGAGCGACGACGCGACGAAGTCGTACACCGGCGCCCAGTATACGCCGATGATGAGCGTCGGGATCGCAAGCGCAACGCTCACCGCGCCGAAGAGCTGTCGCAGCCCGACCTCGCCGGTCGCGGTCGACTCCTCTAGGTACATCGCCCGAATGATGCGCGCGTAATAGAACAACGAGATGACGCTGTTCACGACGCCGACCACCGCGAGGACCCAGTTCCAGGTGGTCCCGGACTTCACGAGCGCGGCGAACAGGTAGAACTTGCCGACGAACCCGGCCATCGGCGGGATCCCAGCGAGCGAGACGAGAAAGATCGTCATCACCACCGCGACGACCGGCGCGCGCTTCCCCAACCCACGGAACGCGTCGATCGACTCATCACCGCCGTTGGCCTCCGCGAGCGCCATGACGACGAGGAACGCGCCGAGGTTCATGAAGCAGTACGACAGCACGTAGAACACGATCGCCGCGAGGCCGGCTTGGTTGAAGACCGAGACGCCGAGCAGCATGTAGCCCGCGTGCGCGATGCTCGAATAGGCGAGGAGGCGCTTGACATTGGTCTGCCCGAGCGCCGTGAGGTTTCCGACGCTCATCGTCGCCATTGCAAGGCACCCCGCAACGACCGCCCATGGAGCGGCTCCCGGGTCGGCCGAGGAGGTCGCGTCCATGACGCCCTTCGCCGAGAGCGCATCCATAAAGAAGCGCATCATGACCGCGAGCCCCGCGGCCTTCGGACCAACGGACAGGAACGCCGTCACCGGTGTGGGGGCGCCCTCGTACACGTCGGGCGTCCACATGTGGAACGGGGCCGCGCTGATCTTGTAGCCGAAGCCCGCGAGCATGCAGACGACCCCGACGAAGACGGCCTCGGGCACCTTGCCCTGCGCCTTGGTCAGCTCCGCGATCGCGACGGAGATCTCTCCAAGGTTCAACGAGCGCGTGACGCCGTAGATCCAGCTCATGCCGTAAAGCATGACGCCCGACGCGACGCCGCCGTAGATCACGTACTTCAGGGCGCCCTCGCTCGACTTGCGGTCGCCAAGCTTGAAGCCGGCAAGCACGAAGCTGATGATGCTGACCATCTCGATCGAGAGATAGATCATGAGCAGGTGGCGGCTTGACGCCATCATGTTCATGCCGAGCGTCAGCACCAGGAGGAGCATGAACATCTCGGCGGCGTTTTTCTTCTCGCCGGGGCTTGTCTTGTCGCCGAGGTAGGCCGGCGCAGCGAAGAGCACGATCAGCGCGGTCACGAACGCGAAGAGCACCCGGAAGGTGTTGGCGAAATCGTCGAACGCCAGCATCCCGTAGAACAGGTTTCGCGGCTCGGCGTGGCGGCACAGAGCGGTCATCGACGCGACGGCCGAATAGCCGACCCCCGCGAGGCTGATGCCAACCGCGCCAAGCACCTTCGAGCGCTCGTCCTTCGCAACGAGGTCCCACCCGAGTACGGCGAGGATCGCGCCGATGATCGCGAGCTCGGGACCGTAGTAGGACAGGCTCTGGACGTTGTTGAGCGACTCGGACATGGTCAAAGGCCCGTGGTGAGGTCAGTGGCCTTCGCGGCGCCGGTCGTCTCGGTGACACGCGGCCCATCGACGATGGCGCGGTTCGCGACCTGGGTCGGCCCAGGGGCATCGACCCATCGGTGCATCTGAGCCGCGCCCTTGTCGATCAGGTTGAAGAGCGGGCGAGGCCAGAAACCGAGGAGCAGGACGAGGAACGCGAGCGGCGCGAGGCTCGCGAGCTCACGCTTGTTGATCTCGGGGAATTTCCCGCCGTACTCCGCGAGGTAGTGGTTGGTGCGCCACTCCTCCCGGAACTTGCCGAGGAACATGCGCTGCATGGCCCAGAGGTGGTAGGCCGCCGTCACGATGACGCCGGTCGCGGCGAGCACCGTCAGGCCGCGGAAGCGCGGGAAGGCGCCAATGAAGGTGAGCGCCTCACCCCAGAAGCCGGAGAGCCCCGGAAGGCCAAGCGAGGCCATGAACGCGAAGCCGACGAGCGCCGTATAGAGCGGCATCTCGGTCGCGAGTCCTCCGAACTTATCGATGTCGCGCGTGTGGACCCGGTCGTAGACCACACCGACCAACGTGAAGAGCATCCCCGTGATGAGGCCGTGGTTGAACATCTGGACGAGGCAGGCCTCGATGCCCTGCGGCGTCAGCGCGCCGAGCGCCAGAAGCGTGAAGCCCATGTGGCTCACCGAGGAGTAAGCAACGAGCTTCTTCAGATCCTTCTGGGCCATGGCGCAGAAGGCTCCGTACAGAATGCCGATGACGCCGAGCGAGGCCATCGCCGGTGCAGCCCAGCGCGTCGCCTCCGGGAGCAGCGTGAAGTTGATGCGCAGGATGCCGTAGGTGCCCATCTTGAGGAGGACGCCGGCGAGAATCACGCTGATCGCCGTCGGCGCCTCGACGTGCGCGTCGGGCAGCCAGGTATGGAACGGGAACATCGGGATCTTGATCGCGAAGCCGACGAAGAGCCACACCCAGCAGAGCTTCACGGCGCTGACGCCGAGGATGGTGAGCCCCTTCGAGGCCCACGCCATCCGCTGCAGCTCGAGCACCGAGAGCGTCCGCGTCGCGACGTCGCCGTCGACGAGGTAGGTCGGGTCCGCGTTCAGGTAGAAGAAGATGAACGCGAGGAGCATGAAGACGCTGCCCGCGAGGGTGTAGATGAAGAACTTGATCGCGGCGTACTGTCGGCGCGGACCGCCCCAGATGCCGATGAGGAAGTACATCGGCAGCAGCATCACCTCCCAGAAGACGAAGAAGAGCAGGAGGTCGAGCGACACGAAGGTGCCGTACATGCCGACGACGAGCAGGTTGTACATCGCGAAGTAGCCCTTCAGCTGCTTGTCGATGCTGAAGCTCGCGATGCACCCGACAAACGAGATGAGGGCCGTCAGGAGAACCATCGAGACGCTGATGCCGTCGATGCCAATCGAGTACTCGAGGTTCAACGAGCGGACCCACACGGCGCGCTCGATGAACTGGTAGCCGTCGTTTCCGTCGACCTTCGTGAAGGACGCGTCGTAGTTGAGGTAGAGCCAGACCGCGAGGAGGAGCTCGGCGCCCATCAGGACAAGCGTGAGCGTGCGGATGTTCTCGTCTTTCTTGTAGCCAATGAGGTGCGCGATGAAGATCGCGATGACGCCGAGGAGCGGCAGGAAGGTCATGATGGTCAGGATGTGCTGACCGAGGAAGCCGTGCTTCTCGGCGTGGATCCCGATCGCTTGCGGGATCCCGAGCGCACCTTCGGCGCTGCGCGCGTCCGACTCGACGACAACGTGGCCGTAGAGCTCGCTCGTCGGGCGTCGCGTGCTGTTGCTCGCCCAGGTGACCTCGACCCGCGCTTCCTGGCCGGGTTCGATCGTCTTGGCGGGCCCCTCGAGCTTCGCGGTCACGCCCGCGGGGAGTCGTGGGTCATTCGCCGAGGTGCGGGGCGCGACGCGCGACACGTGGAGCGGTCCCTCGCCGACGTTGCGAATGACGAAGGTCCCCTTGAAGACGCCGTCGCCCTGCGCGGTCAGCTCGAGTGAACGCTCGCCCGACGCGGACACCAGCTCGACCGCACCCGACGGCTTCGCCGCACCTGGTGCAGCGGCAGCCGCAGTGGAGGCAGACGGAGCCGCGGCCGGAGCCGCCGCGTCGTCCGCGAACGCACGGGAGGGGGCGACGATCGCGAGCACCGCGAAGGCAAGCGCCCAAACCAGGGACCGAATGCGAGTGTTCATGGTTCTGTTCGTGCGATGAGGCGTCAGTCAAGGAGCCAAAAACGATGAGCGTCAGCCGAAGAAGTACTGAACAACGGCGAGCGCCGCGACGCCGCCGAGGATGCCGTAAATGTAGTTCTGGACGCGCCCGGTCTGCACCTGACGCAGCTTGCCGCCCACCTGGAGCGTCCCGTCGGCGACGAGGTTCACCGCGCCGTCGACGATGTTCTTGTCGATGGCGCCGCTCACCCAGGACGCGCCGCGCGCCACCACCGACGCGCCGTTCACGATGCCGTCGACGATGAAGCGGTCCATGTCTGCGAGGACGAGGCGGAGCCGCATGAACGCAGCGACGATCGAACCCTGGTAAATCTCGTCGACGTAGTACTTGTCCTGCATGACTCGGAAGCCAGGAAGCTTCGACTCGATCTCGGCCCAGTTCGCGGGACGCTCGGCGCCGTAGCGCTTCTTCGCCACCGACCACGCGAAGGCCGCGCCGGTGATCGAGATCGCCATGAGGAGGTATTCGCGCGCGAGGCCGGCGTCGCCGATCGTCGCTGAGCTGTGCGCGAGCACCGGGTGCAGCCACTGCTCGAGCAGCGGCTCGTGTGGCAAGACACCCGCGAGGACACCCCCCGTGATGTGGGACGACACGCCGAAGAGCACGCCGGCTCCGATCGAGAGCACGGCGAGGAACTGCAACACGAAGGTCATCGCGGTGGGCGACTCATGGACCTTCTTCGGAATGTCGTCGTGCGCGTGCTTGCCCTCGAAGGTGAGGTAGTAGCTGCGCCACATGTAGAACGACGTCCCGAGCGCCGCGAGGAGGCCGATGCCGTAAATGAGCCAGCCCGGTACGAAGTACCCGTTCTGGTTGTAGATCTTCCAGAGGATCTCATCCTTCGACCAGAAGCCCGCGAAGCCGGGGGGCGCCGCGGTGATGGCGATGCAGGCCATCTTGTAGCACCACGCGGTCTTCGGCATCACCCGACCGAGGCCGCCCATGTTGCGCATGTCCTGCGAGCCCACCTCGTCATGGATGAGGTGGTGCATGCCGTGGATGACCGAGCCGGACGCGAGAAAGAGACAGGCCTTGAAGAACGCGTGCGTCATCAGGTGGAAGACGCCCGCCCAGTAAGCGCCGGAGCCGACGCCAATGAACATGAAGCCGAGCTGGCTAACGGTGCTGTAGGCGAGCACCTTCTTGATGTCGTACTGGAAGAAGCCGATGGTCGCGGCGAAGAGCGCGGTGAGCGCTCCGACCAGCGCCACGATGCCGCTCGCAGTAGGCGACATCGAGAACAGGAAGTTCATGCGCGCGATCATGTAGACGCCCGCGGTCACCATCGTGGCCGCGTGAATGAGCGCCGACACCGGCGTCGGACCAGCCATCGCGTCGGGCAGCCAAACGTAGAGGGGCAGCTGCGCGCTCTTGCCCGTGGCGCCGACGAAGAAGCAGATGCACGCGAGCGTGATGAGGGCGATGCCCCACACGGTCTTGGCGTTGAGCGCATCCTTGAGGAACTGCTTGCCGTGGGCGTCCTTCGTCACCATCTGGTCGTGCAGCTCGCGGAAGGTGAGCGTCGGACCGACCGTGGCGACGATCGTCTCTTTGTCCTTCGGCAGGTCGACGCTCACGTGCGCGAACTCATCACCGTCGCCCGTGACGGTCGCGCCGTCTCCAGGGACCACGACGACCGAGCCCTTTCCGGACGGAATGCGCTTGCGCAGGAATGGCGAGACCGCATAACAGTCGGCGCGGAGCTGCGGCTCGGAGCCGTTCGTCTGGGCCCACTCGGGCTTCGAGGAGCAAGGCGGAAGGTTCAGCTTCTCGAGCTGGTCGACCGTGCTCACATCGAAGTAGACGCGCGCGCCCGGGTGCGAGGTCATCGTCAGGTACGCGGTGCCGCCGCCGTGCGAGCTGAGGCCGCGGCGAGGTGCGGAGGCGGCGTCGAGGCGAGGCTTGGCGCCATGGTCATGGCCGTGGTCGTGCCCGTCGTTCGCAGCGCCCTTCCCCATGCCGTCCTGCTTGCCGCCGCCGGAGTGGTCACCGCGGCCCTTGCCGCTCCCGTGCTCGTGCTCGCCAGCCTGCGCGAGCCGGAGGTCGGGGGTCGTGTCGACGAGCCCGTGCGGACCGTGGTCGGCGCCGTGCTCACCCTTGCCGCCGTGCTCACCCTTGCCGCCCTGCTCACCCTTGCCGCCGTGATCGCCATGGCCACCGTGCTCACCCTTGCCGCCGTGGCCGCCGTGAGCGTCGTGGCCGCCGTGAGCGTCGTGGCCGTGCGGGAGCGGCTCCTTCTTCACCGCGATGAAGCGCGCGCGGTAGTCGGGCATGTACTCCGCGCCGGCACCGCCTTGAGCGTCGATCCACGCGCCGCCGAGGCCCCAGAACAGGAGCGCCATGCCACACACGAAGCCCCAGTCGCCGATGCGATTGACGACGAAGGCCTTCATGCCCGCGGTGGCCTTCTTGTAGTCCTTGAACCAGAAGCCGATGAGGCCGTAGCTGCAGAGGCCGACACCTTCCCAGCCGAAGAACATCACGACGAAGTTGTCGCCGAGGACGAGCAACAACATCGCGAAAATGAAGAGGTTCAGGTACGTGAAGAAGCGCCAGTACGCGGGCTCCTTCTCCATGTACGAGGAGGCGTAGATGTGAATGAGCGTGCCGATGCCGGTGATGATCAGCGTCATCATCGCGCTCAGCGGGTCCATCGCGAACGAAAAGTTCACGTCGAGCGAGCCGATGCGGACCATTTGCCACGCGAACGTGTAGAGGTAGCGCTTCTCGGCCGGCAGCGAGACGAGCTGGATGACGTCGACGAGCGCGAGCGCGAAGGCCCCGAGCATCGCGCCGATCGCTACTGCGCTCACCGCGGGCGGGCCGATGTGGAGCGACTTCTGCAGGTCCTTCCGCCAGCCGCTGGCCTGCAATTTCCGGCCGAACACCGCGTTCGTCGCAGCGCCGAGGAAGGGCAGGAGTGCGATCAACCAGAGCGGCACTCGGGCCAGCTCGACGTGCGTCAATTCTCCGGAAAAGTCGGACATTTCGGCGCGGTGGACCCTAGGAGACAGAACGCGCGGGGTCAAGCAGACTGTGTGAATTCTGGGAGGGGCGAGGCAGGTCCATGGCGAGCGAAGGTCGTGCGCCGACGGGGTGAGCGGGACTCAGCATCGAGGCGCCGAGGGGCCGGTGCGCGGCAGGCTGAGCCAAGACTTGCGCCATAGTGAGCCACAGGGAACCATGGCGTTCACAGCACGTCGCACTCCTGTTCATTCGTCGATAGATTCCTTTGTCATTTCATGCAATTGTCGCTTAGGCCACTCTGGCACGCTGTCTGCTTTACGTGAGGCCATGACCCACCCAAACAGCACCCCGCGCTTCCTCACCCTCGCTCTCGTCCTTGTGGCCGCCCCGACGCCCGCCTGTCTGAACAGCAGCGCGGACGGGCTCGGAGCGAACGGCGATGGCGACTCGGAGTCGGTGGGCGTCTGCAAGCTGGGCGAGACGCGGATTTGTCAGCAGCAGGTGGACGCGGACCAGCAGGGCATCGCCTCGTGCGTCTCGACGCCCGCGGGCAACGACTGGGGCGAGTGCGCCGTGAACCCCGACATGGGGAAGGCGAACTGTGACCCCTCGTACGAGGAGTGGAACGGGTTTTGTTGCGCGCGCCCTTCCATGCCGGGCTGCGCGGACTGCTGCGCTGGAGAAACGTGCGCAGGATGCCACACGCCACTGGTGCTCTCGTTCGATGACCGGCCGGTGAGCTACACGACCGAGGCTGGCGCGGTGACGTTCGACCTGAGCCAGCATGGCGCGACCCAGACGTTCGACTGGCCGTCGGCGCGGACGCCCTGGCTCGCGCTGGACGTCGACGGCAACGGCGCGATCGAGAGCGGCGCCGAGCTCTTCGGCTCGGCGGTGCGGCTCACGAACGGACAGTTCGCGGACAACGGCTTCGAGGCGCTGGCCGAGCACGACCTGAACCACGACGGTCGGATCGACGCGGCCGATCCGGTGTGGGCGCGGCTCGTCGCGTGGGGCGACACGAACGGCGACCGCGTGAGCCAGCCGCGCGAGCTCCGGCCGCTCGCGGACCTCGGCGTCTACCGGCTCGACCTCGGCTACCTGCGCGCGCCACGCTGCGACGAGCGCGGCAACTGCGAGATCGAGCAGGCGACGATGGGTGTGCTCGAGGACGGCGAAGCCAGGCAGGGCCGCGTCATCGACGTTCACCTGCGAGTCCAGTGACTCGGCGCAGGGCGCGCCACACCTCGTCAATCCCCTCGTGCTCCACGGCGGAGACACCAAGCACACGCTTTCCCGAGCCGAACCGATCGAGCGCAGCGCGTCGCTGGCTCTTCGGCAGCTTGTCGAGCTTCGTCGCGACGAGCAGCGTCGCGGGTCGCGGCTCCTCGCGGGTCTTGAGGAACTCGAGGAGCTGCGCCTCCTCCTCTTCGACGCCGCGGCGCGCGTCGACGAGCACGACCACGGCGCGGAGCGAGGCTCGGTGCAAGAGGTAGTGTTCGATGAGCTCTGCCCATGCGTCCCGCTCACCCTTGCTTCGCTTCGCGTAGCCGTAGCCCGGCAGGTCGACCATGCAGAGCTCGGCGCCGTCGCGTGCGCGCGCCGAGAAAAAGCTGATCTGCCGCGTGCAGCCCGGCGTCGAGCTCGTCCGAACCAGGTTTCGCCGTGACATGAGGGCGTTCATGAGGCTGCTCTTGCCGACGTTCGAGCGCCCTGCAAACGCGACCTCGAGCCCGTACTCCGGGGGGAGGTGCGCAGCGCCTTGTGCTCCAGCGACGAACGACGCGTCGAGGATGTCCCAGACGTTGGTGCTCACGAGGCCGCACCGGGACGCGTCAGCGTCACCTCTGGCCGGTCGGCCAACGAGCGGAGGTACTCGAAGGTATAGAGCCCCGTGTCATGGCCATCGCCCCAGACCAGCTTCAGCGCGTAGAAGCCGACGGTCTCGATCTCTCGCAGTTCGGCGTTGCCACCGGGGATGAAGTTGATCGTGCCGCCGTGGCCCTGGCAGTGCGCGCACGGGCAGTAGCCGCGGAGGATCGCGTTCGGGTAAACGGCGCGTGCGCCATCGCCCCAAGTGATCTCGGTCGTGTTCGCGCCGCGGGGCGCCTTGAGGTGCGTCGGCGTGTGCTCGGGCTTCACGGCGACGTTCTTCTTCGTGGAGCCAGGTCCCGTCAAGCAGGGACGCGCCGCAGGCCGCCGCGGTCCCCTCGCTTGCGCCCGCTCACTGGTTCTGTTCGGGCAACACCTTGCCCTCGGGCGTGAGCCCGACCTGCTTCCAGCGCTCCTCCTCGGTGAGGCCTTGCGTCGCGGGCCGCGGGGTCTCGTCTCGCACCACCACCTCGACGATGTTGGTGCTGCGGGCGCTCACCTCGATGTGCAGCACGCGCCCCTGCCCCCCGAGCTTGGCGCTGCGAAAGACCGTCTTCTTCGGCGTCGTCTCGACGCGCTCCGCCTCGACGCGCTCGCGCATGTAGTTCGACACGCTCTCGAGCGAGAAGCCACCGCTCGCGAAGACCGCGTCGGGAAACGACCCATCCAGTGACATGCCGCGAGGCAGCTTGAGACCGAACGCCTCCACTTTCCCCTCGGCGAGCGTCCCCTCAGGCACCGAGTCGACTCGAAACGAGCCGACGGGCACCGGGAGGATCTCGCGCGGCGGCGCGTCAGACCGCTTGCACGCGGCGGCAATGAGAAGTGCCAGAACGAGCGCGGGACGCACGGCCATCGCGCGCACTCTCGCTCGCCGTCGCCAACGACGCAAGTCGCGGACTACTCCGCGACCGAGGCCCATGAGTCAAAGCGCAGCTGATTGCGCGGGCTCAAGAGCCGCACGGTGCTCGCCTTGCTCTTCGCCGCATTACCGCCGTAAGTGTTGCCCGTGTTCCCCGTGTGGAAGAGCAAGTTGAAGCGCGGCGCGCTCGAGTTTGAGATGCCGGTGTGCGACCCGACGTACGAGTCATTGACGGTCGAGGTCTCGATACACGATGGCTCCATCTGGATCGCTAGCCCGTAGACTACCGTGCCACCGTCCTGCTTCACCTCATCAGTGAAGGTGGTCGTCGCCGAATCTGGATTTTTCGGCAATCGCGCGAGCGGCCGCGGACCTGCGCCCTTGTCCTCGTTCTGCTTGTACGACACGCCCCACACGGAGCCGTAGCCCGCACTGCAAGCTGAGGACGAGTTGTCGGCAGCAGGCGTGTAGGTCGCGAAGTAAGCGACGCCGTCGAAGACCGCCGAGGGACCGATGACCCGCTTGCCATCGCTGAACGGCAAGAACCAGTTCGGCTCGATAGTATAATTGTATTTACCAGCCGGCACCGGCTTCTCGGTGATCGACCACATGCGGTTCTTCATGCCGCTCTTGTAGTTGAGCAGCTCCTGGTCGCCGGTCGAGTAGATGATGACCAAGTTGCCCACGTCGTCGACCGATAGCATCGGCCAGCCCTCGACGGGCTGGGCGTCGTTTGCCTTGTCATCTGCCGTCGAGAAGGCGTCCCAGACGAGATCGGCCGTCCACTTCGCTGGGTCACTGCTCGAGAAGTCGATGCGGTACAGGCCGCCGCTTGCGTCACCGATGAACGCGCGATTGGCGACCTGGCCGGGCGCGCTGGGGTAGGGCGCGGGCACGCCCGTGAGAGGCGCGTCGAAGTTTCCCTGCGAGAAGAGACTCTTATCGACCCCGGCCGGCAGGTTTTCGGACTTGTCGCCGATGACGCGCAGCACCTGGCCGTCGCTCAGGCGTACGACGTAGAGCATCCGGTCCTTACCCGCATCCCAGCAAGCTGCGGAGGAGCGTGGCTTGTACTTGCCGGTGATGGCCGCGTAGTCGGTCTGCATGCGTGCTTTGCAGGAGCCCTTGGCCTTGCCCTTCCGTGCACCACCACCAGGCAGGAGCGCGACGCCCACCTCCTTCACGCCGGTGCCGTCTCTCATCGAAAGCGTCGCGATCGCTGGCGTGCCGGCGTCGTCACCGAAGAGCTTCGCGCCGTTCTTCGTGGTGGACAGCTGCCAGAGGAAGGTCGGCTTCGTGGGATCGGTCACATCGAGCGCGAAATAATACCCACCGCCACCACCACCGCCGGCGACCAGAACGGTCTTCCAGCTCGAACCGCTCGTCGTCCCCGACACCTTCGCCTGCCCAAGCGTACGCTCGTAGGGGACATCCCGCACGACGATCGTGCCGTCGAGCAGCGCCTTTTGGGTGTTGGGATACACACCGAGAATCTGCGGCAGCACGTGTGGGGGGAGGAAAGACCAGAGCTCGTTGTTCTTGACGCTGTCGACGAGGTCGGTGTCCTTCGAGTTGGTCGAAGCGATCTTGTGGGCGTGGAGCTGGCCGTCGGTCGTCGCGGTATAGAGCACCACCGGACGCTTCGACTGCTGCAGCGCGAACTGCTCGTAGTCGGCGTCACGAAGCCGCGCGACGGGCGGCGTCGAGACGGTCGGATTCGCGTGGTAGATGGCGCCGAACTCCTCGCCGCTTCGCGTCGAGAGCCCGCCACCATTGCTGCCTCCGAGGAGCCATTTCGTCAGGCGCCGTCCGCAGTCGCCCGCCGAGGACGCGACCAGGTTCTTGTCTTTGCACGCGGCAGGCATTGGGTTGAGGTCCCACGCCGACGGGTAGTTGTTGGCCTCATCGCTAATGGTCGTCAAGCTCCCGTCCTTCGTCGTACCGCTGTAGATTCCGACGCTGTCGTCGACCGATAGGTTGGGCCGAATCGACCTCGCCGAGTGGCGCGCGCCGGAGCCCGCGTCGGCCGCAATCACGGTGATGAAGCGCCGCGCCGCGGAGCTCTTGCCTGAGTTGATGTTCTTCGCGAAATCATCGCCCTTCGAGGCGTCGACGTTTTGAAGCTGCGCCTGCAGCTCGCCGTTCACGGTCTTGCACTGCCAGCGGCGTCGCTCGAGGTTGCCCGTCCAAAGGTCGCTCGCCTTCGTATTGAACGACGATGTGAACTCCCAGGCGACCGCATCGGCGTTGCTGCTCGTCAAGACGAGACCGCTGCCGTTGCCGAAGACCGGCGTCGTGCGGCTCGTGGTGCCACTCGATGCGTTCGACAACACCGACGAGAGCGCGGTCTTGAGACTCGTAATATCGTCCGCGAAGTAGGCGCCGGTGGTCCCGCCCTCGTAAGCGATGCGTGACAGCGTGCAGCAGGCCTTGAGGCCGCCGGTGGCGTTGACGCATTTGCCGCCCGACTCGAAGTCGGTCGGCATCTTCAGCGTGCGGCAGTCGGTCCCGGAGACGGTGGAGAGCCCGAAGCCCACGGTGTACACCTTGACCGCCGTCTTTGGGTCCGAAGGATGCGCGAGGTCGTACGCGATCTCGTGCGGCTTCTTGAAGGGGCAGCTGCCGCCCTTCTCCTCACAGAACGGGCGAAGGTCAAGGTTCGGCTCACCGTCCGAGAGCAGGATGACGTAGTTCGCTCGACAACCGCCGGTCGTGTAGCCGTCTGCCGCGGGCGCGAAGTACTGCGCGTTGTCGAGCGGATCCTTCGACTTGTCCTGGCGAAGGAACACGAAAGCATCGGCGAGCTGGCCGGCGATCGGGGTCGCGCCGTACGGACGCATCGCGAGCAGCATCGATTGGATGCGGTCGTTCCCCTTATAGATGTCATCCAGACTCGAGTCGGGCGGACCGAACGCGATGAGGCGGCCTTCCCACGGTGGCGCCCCCTGGTTGCGAGCGCCGACCTCCTGGATGCTGCTCTTGCAGCCGGGTGGATAGCCGGTGACGGCGGAGCCGCCCTTGTTCCAGTCGAGGTAATAGCTCCAAAGACCGTCGAAGCCCGCCTTGACTTCGGACGAGTCGCCCGAGACGCCGGTACCCTTGTCGGCGGCGGAGTCGAACGTCATCACGGAGAAGCGAACGCGATCCCGGTACGCATCGAGGATCCCGTCGGTCGACTGCTCGAAGTTGGTGCAGGTCGTCGAACGGCTATTGTACTTGTGATACTTGATCGCATCCTTCGGCCAGTCATAGGCGTTGGACGGGAGCGTGCCCGGACCCGCCACGCACTCGTTCGAGACGAGCCGGTGATGCGGCGTTTCATAGCCAAAGTCGTACGGCGAGGTCGATTGGATGCTGTACTCGTCCTTGAAGTCGGTCGACGCGCGATCGATCTTGAGGCAGCCGCGGCCCTTCACCGTGCCGGTGAGCACCGACACGAGCGACTGCCACTTGTTGAGATCCGAGTTCTTGCTCGGGTCGACGCTGCAGGTCGTCGGCATCTTGCCGTCCGACATCTGCTCCATCGAGCCGGAGCTATCGATGAGGAGAAGGACGTTCGGCAGCGGCGGGCTGATGTCGATCTGCGCGGCCGCCGGTAACGCGACCGCGGTCGTCGTGAGGGCGGCGAGCAGCCAGCGCGAGGCCCGGAGCACGGTGCGATCCTTGTGGTGGCTCATACAATCGTCCTTCAGATCGAAAGTCGGGAAACAGCGGGTCTCATTGCGGCACGGGGCCCATGATGACGTTGGCGCGCGACAGCTCGACGCCGGCCGCGGTGGCGGAGGCGGTGTCCCAGGTGCCGGCAGTCGTCTGCTTCGGGCGCACCATGCCTTCGGCCGAGATGGTGACCATGACGTATGTCATGATCGAGCCGCCGCCGATGCTGTTCACCTGATTGCCTTGAACCGGCGGCCAGGCCGGGTGCTTATCGGTCATCTCGATTTTCATATCCCCCTCAAGGTAGACGCCCGGCTGCGAGAGACTCCCTGCGTCCGAGGCTGTGCTCGCCGAGAGGATCTTGTGGGTACCTGACTTCGAGACGTTCTTCACCACGGTCTGGAGATCGGAGAGCGAGTAGCGCGCGCACGACGGCGTCGTCAGTTTGTCATAGCCGAGGCAGCCCTTGCCCTTCTCCATGTTCTGAGCGTGCTTGTTCGGCTCGGTCGAGATGTCGGCGGACAGCGCCGAGACCGCGTAGTCCGCGACGTAGTGCGTCTGCACTTGTTGTCGGTTGTAACCGCTCGCGAGGTCCGCGAGGCTCGCGGAGCGCACCGCGTACATGCCGAGCGCACTCATCAGGCTGATGACGAGCAGCACGATGAAGATCGCCGCGCCCCGCTCGCCGCGACGCGAGCGCCGGCGCGCGAGCTGCCACTGCATGGTCGCGTTCACCAAGACACCCCCGCCTGGTTCGAGAGGTAGACGTCCGCGACGAGAGTGCGCACGCGCGCAAAGCCGAGATCGGTGCCGAGATCGTAGCGCAGGAGGCCGCCGTCGGAGGTCTTCGGGAGCCCGACCGTACGGTCCGTCATCGGCGCGCGGGTGCTGAGCCGCACCGTAACCGCCGACGTGTACTGGGGCGTCCCCGAGTTGCTGGTGGCGTTCGTCTTCTCATAGACGCGCTTGTCGCCGATTGGGTAGCGGAGCACGTTCGGGGTTTGGTTCACGTTGGTGCTGAGCTCGGTGCGTGTCACCCCGAACTTGAGGTCGACCGCGTACTCGGCCACGACCTCGAGCGTGTTCCTGAGCTCCTTGCCATCGACGTCGACCTCGACCCGGACGAGCTCGGTGCGGTCGGGCTCGACCTCTCCCTTGAACTCGTTCGGCTTCAACCCATTGACGTTCGCCTTCGGGAACATCCCCGCGAAGCGGGGGTGGAGCGCCGTGTCGATGCGACGCAAGTTGTATTTCACGAACGAGACGGGATTCAGGAGCGCGCCTACGCAGAGGCCCGTGCAGCCGCAGGTCGTCTGGGTCTCACGCTTCGCGAGCTTGGGGGTACCGGAGACGCTGATGCGAGGTTTGGTACCCGACTCGTCGATGCCGGTCACGACGCCGAAGGTCGAGCGTCCTTCCTGATCGACGAGCCGCACCATTCCCCCGACGACGAAGATGCGTTCAAATATCCCCTGGCCCGTCTGAGCCGCCAGCTTCGTGCGCCAGTACGCGCCGTCCTGCGACAGGTAGATGTCGTAGCCGCCCGAACCGCCCGCCTGCATCACCGCCACGCTGTAGTGCTCGGTGGAGTTCATGAGGCCGCCAAGCATCAGCGAGTCGGGGTTCAGCCCGTTGGTGGCGCTGAGGTTGTGATCGCCCGGGTTCTCACTCTTCGACCCGCCCTCGGTGATGCGAATCCCAGCGAGATCCTTCATCTGGGTCGGCCAGGTCTCCGAGAACGCGCAGACGTTCGGGTCCTTCCGCGCGTTGGGGGTAGACTTGTACGCCGCGCGGCGGATGTCGGACGAGAGCCGCGTCATGCCGACCATGCTGGCGAACTGCGCCCCGGTGAGGCGCGCTTCGCGCTGAAAGAACAACGCCGCGTTTCGGGCGAGCATGAAGGCGCCTGCCGCGACGGCGAGGCCCGCGCTCATGGCGACCATGAGCTCGATGAGCGTGAAGCCGCGCGAGCGACGACGTCGGCTTCGAGAGGCGCGCACGCTCATAGGTTCGCTCCGGCACGCACGACCGACGCGCTCATGTAGACGAAATGGTAGCGCGACGTGGACTCGCCCACCTTGCTCACGTACCCCGCATCCCCCGAGCACAGCTCCTGCCCGTTGATGGTGCCGGCGACGGTGTTGCTCACGCCGGTGCCACGGTTGCGGAGCCAGAATACTCGGACGTCGGCGCGCGCCATGTTCGGCAAGAGCTGCACGATGCGAACGTTCGTGCAGAAGGCCGCGTCCCTCAGCTTCGCCGCGTCCGTGATGTCGTGCCCGCGCACATCTGCGCCGGGTGAGTAACCGAGGACGGTGTCGACCCCGGGGCGCGTCCAGACGTTCTCGTTTCCGCCGATCTGCGGGTAGTCTTCGCCGATCACCTTCAGCCAGCGGGTGTCGTTGACCGTCGAGCCGCCGGTGGATGTCTTGCGCCAGCCGAGCGCATCAATCTTGATGCGGTCGAGCCACGCGGCCGCGACAGTCGATGCCGTCGAGAGGTCCCGCGCGCGTGTGTTGCCGAGGAGCGTGGCCTTCTGCATGGCGACGACACCGGTCGCACCGACGGCGAGCACGGCGAGCGCCATGATGACCTCGACCATTGTGTAGCCGAGGGCGTGACTCCCGACGCGAGCCCGCGAAGGACGCGTCGCCCTCATAGCTGCGACACCACCCTCGCCGAGCCGTGCGGCGGAAAGACGACAAAGCGCGCGAAGTTCGTCTTCGTGTTGGTCACCCGCACGCGAGGGACCCCGGTAAGCACCGAAAATGCGCCCGCGGACGAGTATCGGACGAACGTACGCCCCGCCGGCGTAAAGCACACCTGCGCGAACTGTTGAACGTTGCCGACGTCGTCGAGGAAGGCGGCCCCCGCGGGCTCGAAGCGCTTTCGGCGCTCGTCGAACGAAACCACGAACTTGCTCGTCGTGCCGGAGTCACCCCAATCGGGGGAGAAGCAGCTCGCCGAGGGCAGGTTGGCCGAGGCGCCGCTCGGTCCAGCGACGGCCTCGCGCACCGTGAAGTGCCCCGCCGGGTTCGCGCCGGACGGCATGGCGGCGTTCGCATCCCAGCGGACGAGCACGGCGCTGCCGCGGCCCATCGAGCGACTGCGCGCGGTGCGGTAAAGATCGGCGATGTTGAGCGCCGCGTTCTCGACGCGACGGTCCTTCGTCAGCTCGATCCAAGACGGCGTAGCGGCGGCCACGACGATCCCGATGAAGGCGACGACCGCCATCATCTCGATCAACGTAAAGCCGGCTCGGTGCCGTCGGGAGACCCTGATCAGGCACATGGTCGATGGTTGATACGCAAGAATGGTGCCCCATCAACATCTCATCGTTCCATGCATTTGAGCGCATCTTCCGCGCATCCGACGGCTCGAGAACAGGAACCGATTGCGGGGCTATGCAAAAAGTTCTACCCCCCGACCATGGCTCGCTTCCACACGGTGCTCGCGCTCTCGGCTGCCACGGTCATCCTGTCGGGCTGTGACGCGTCTCGCGGCCCTGTCGAGCGCGGCGCGCCGCCTCCGCCAGTTGAGACCGCGAAGCCGGCAGGCGCGACCTGCGCGCGTCCGACAAAGGTCGCCGATCCCTCAAACGTGGCCGCGCTCCCCCCGCGCGCGGGGAACTTCTGCCTGGATCCGAGCGGCAGCGATCGAGGCTACGGCGACGGCGCGAAGGAGCCGCTGAAACCCGGGATCTGCGACGTGTTCGACGGCGAATGCGAGATCTACGTCCAGCATGGGGCGAAGCGCGTGAACGAGGCGCGCTATGTGGACGACGGCGGCTCGAAGGCGACCGTCGACGTGAAGCACTCGCGCTTCGGGAGCCCGGAGCAAGCGCTCGCCATGTTCACGAAGCGCGCGCTCGGCGCCGGCGATCCGGCCCACCCCGACACGCCGCGACCGATCGAGGGAGGAGGGCTCGCGACGCTCGGGCTTGGGAATGCCTACGTCTGGCGCGGGTCGGACCTCGCGGAGATCACCGTGAACGACGCGGAGCTTTCGGTCGACGAGCTGAAGAAGCGCGGCGACGAGCTGCTGCCCGCGCTCGTGAAGGACGTCGGCGACCGCTTCACGGGGCCGACCGAGCTCCCTGGCGCCGCGAAGCTCTTGCCGACGAAGGCCCGCCTGCCGAACGGCATTCGCTACGAGCTCGCGGACCTGCTGGTCACGGGAGGCGGCGCGGGAGCGTTCGGCTTCTACCGCGACGGTGACCGGCGCTGGCGCGTGCTCGCTGCGGCCACGACGTCGGAGGCCGACGCGAAGGCAGCCCTCGCGAAGCTCGCCGCAGGTGGGGCACCGGAGAAGGGACCGGGCGACGGCGCGACGCGCGTGGTCGTTGGTCCGACGAAGGCCGAGTGGCTCATCCTACGAAGTGGCTCCAACGTGCTGGGAGTCGGGGACGAACTGCTCGTCTTGCGGGCGGGCATGAGCGACGACGAGCGCGCCAAGCGCAGCCTCACGCTCGACGAGAAGCGTTCACGCCTCGCGGCGCTCGTGACCGACCATGCCCACGCGACGCCGTCCGGAGGGACGCCGGCGGCCCGCCCATCGAAGTGAGCGCGGGCCGCACGGGGGCGAGGCTCACTGACACCAACAGTCGGGCTCGCCGGTCGAGGTCATCTGACCCTGGTACGACGTGCCGCAGAACCCGGTGTAGGACTTGCCGCTCAAGGCGCACTCGGCGTTGCAGTCGTACGTGTAGAGGAACCCCGAGCGGCAGAGATCGAGCGACTCGCCGTCCACGCCGCACTTGGTGACGCTGCACACGGGGAAGCAGACGAAATAGGGCTGTGAGTTTGGGTTGTTGATGTCGTTGCAGGTCGCGGACTCGACGGCGCTCGGGCAACCCGAGGGGAGGAGGAGCGTGCCGTAGACCTCCTCACAGGTCGCGCTGTTGTAGGGATTCCCGTTCTTGTCGAGGGCGCCGCAGGCGATGAGGCGGTTGCAAAAACGAGTAACGGGGTCGCCGACCGGCGGAGCGTCGAAGCAGAGGTCGAGCGCCGACGAGGTCCCGTCGTATAGCGACGCGCAGCTCGAGGATTCGACGGCGTTCGCGCAGCTCGTGGAGAACGTACCCTCGGGGTAATCCCCGAGACACGATCCATAAGTGAACGTGAAGCCGTTCGAGTCGAGCACGCCGCACTGCGCGAACTTGTCGCAGACGCGCTCGGTCGGGGTGTCGAGGATGATGTTGTTGTCGTTGACCTTGACCAGACAGGCCTGGGTCGCGACGGCGAGGAAACCAAAGGAACCAAAAGCAGCGAGCGTGCGAGAGTTCATCATGAGGACAACTTAACGCACGCTCAAGCGGAGCGACAACTTGCGGCCGACGTCGCATCTTTGCCCTGAGACGCAGGTCACCGGGGCGTGAGTACCCTCACTGACACCAGCAGTCTGGCTCGCCCGTCGCGGTCGTCTGCCCCTGGTATGTGGAGCCGCAGACGCCCGTGTACACCTTGCCGCTGCGGGAGCACTCGGCGTCGCAGTCGTACGTGTAGAGGAAGCCGTCGCGGCAAAAGTCGAGCGAATCGCCGTCGATGCCACAGGTCGTCACGCTGCAGAGGGGGAAGCAGACCTCGTAGGGAAATGAGTTCGGGTTGTCGAGCTCGGCGCAGGTCGCCCCTTCAACCGTGCCCGGGCAGCCGACCGGCAGTCGCAGGGTGCCGTAGACGTCCTGACAGGACGAGCGGCTGTAAGGAAAACCGTTTAGGTCGAAGGTGCCGCAGGCGACGAGGCGGTCGCAGAACCGATCGACCGCATCGCCGATGTTGTCATCGACCTGGACGACGCAGGCTGGGGTTGCGACGGCGGTCGCGAGGAGCAGCCCCGCACCCGTGACGAGCTTGAAGATCGAGCGCATACGACAACCGTACCTCACCCTGTCTTGCTCGAACAAGGCTCGGCCATCCTCGGGGCTCACGCGCCGCAACGGCCCGTGGCCTCGACGACCCGTCGGAGGATCGCCCGTAGCTCGCGAGGCGTCCTAGGATCGCGCACGTAGGGCAAGAGCTCCTTCGCGCGATCAACGGGGCGGAGCTCCTCAAGGGCGGCGAGCGCGGCCACGCCGAGGTCGCGGTCGTACCCGAGCTCTGGCGCGACGGCTCGCGATGCGAGCTTGTAGAGAAGCGACGCATCGTCCTGCCGGCAGAGACGTCCGAGGGCGGCGAGGGCCGCGGCTCGCAGCGAGGTGTCGAGGCGACCATCCGACGCGACCGCGCGGACGCGATCTGCCGCGGACGAGACTCGCGCGGCGCCGAGGGCCTTCACAGCGCCGAGGCGCACGGCGAGCGTGCGATCGTCGAGCGCTCCGACGAGCGCCGAAGCCGTCGACTCGTCGAGCCGCGCCGTGCCGAACGCGGCCGTGGCCGCGACGCGAACGAACGGCCACGGGTCATCGCGGAGGAGCGAAGCCACCTGCGGAGCCTCGACGCCCTCGACGTGCCCTGCCAACGCAACGAGGGCAGCCTCGCGCACTCGAGGAGACGCGTCGCCAAGCGCACGAAGGAGCGCCGGCTTCAACGAGGGCACGCCCCTCGCGAGGCGCGCCGCCTGCGCGCGGACCTCGGCCGAGGGCTCGCGCGACACGCTCGCCTCGAGAAAACGAAGGGCCTCCGGGTCACCTCGCCCCGCGAAGCGCGCGGCCGGCTGGAGCAGCAGATAACGCTCTCGAAAATCGGCGCCCCGCATGAGCTCGGCCGTCGCGGTCGCAGCACCCGGGACGCTGAGCGCGACGTCGCCGAGGGCTCGCAGCAGCTCGAGCGTCGCGACGCGCGAGCGCCCCTCGCTCGCGGCAGGCGTAAAGAGCCCCTCGAGAGCGAGCCTGGCACGTCGATTCTGCGATGCCGCGTGCACGGCGTCACGGAGGCGCGCGCGCAAGGCGGGGGACGCCCCATCGAACGCACGGGGCAATACCGAAAGGGACGAGGCGGGGACGAGGCTTGCAAGCTCACGGCCAGCGAGCCCGCGCTCGCGATCATCGAGGCCCTTGAGGAGGAGGTCCTCGAGGATCGGGGAGCTGTCGGCAAGGCAGCGTTGCGTGCGCTCGCGCAGCGCGTCGAGGGACTCGTCACCATCGGCGTCCCACCTTGCATCACGGCCGCGACCGACGAGCCTCTCGACTACGAACCGCGCGGTCTCCGCGCAGCTCCCGCTCTCGATCACGTCCAGCGCGCGGACGCGCCCCGCGGGACCGAGGGCGTCGAAGCCGCGCATCGTCGCGCCGACCGCGAGGGAGCCGCTGCGCGCGAGCAACACCTCGGCGGCACGTGCCTCGTCGCCGCCGTGGTCGAGCCGCGAGACGAGCGCCTCGAAGCCTTCGCGTTCGAGCCCCGTGCGCGCGCGAAACTCGGCTATCCGGACGACGTCGCCGCGCGCGCCGTACGCGCCCTCGAGCGCGAGCGCGACGCACTCGGTGCGAATCGGCGTGGCGAGGGAGACGACGTAACCGGTGCCCTCCGGCTGCGCCCCGGCGTCCTCGGGCATCGTGACGTGAAAGGCCTCGCGGTCCGTGTAGACGAGCAGCGTCCGTGGCGTAGCGCCCGCCTCTCCGCGGCCACGGACGACGAGCTCGAAGCCCTCGATCGCGACGTCGCTCGAGGAGGACATGACCACGACCTCGCCCTCGCCAAGTCCATCGGCAGACTCGGCCCAGCCGCGCTCGAGGGTGCCATCGGTGAGGCCGGACGGACCGTCGGCGGTCGCGCTCGTCGCCACGGTCGCGACGAGGAGCCGCGGCCCATCGAGCGAAGCAGCCCCGCCCCGCGAGGCGAACGCAGGCGTGACCGGCGGAGCAGCGGCAGCCGCTAGCGTTCGGGTGGGAGCCGGGCGCCAGGCGAGCTCGCGTGGGTCGAGGCGCTGGCTCTTCGAGAGCACGTGACGCCCGCACGCAATGGGCCGCGACGAGCGCCACGCGAACGAGACGTCCACGCCACCGGCGCCAGGCTCGCGCAAGAGCACTCGCGTCGCGCCGTCGTCGCCTCCGCGCGGACGGTCGATGAACCCGCGCAGGAGCTCCCTCGGCGCACCGGAATCGTCCTGTGCGACCATCACGACGAAGCGCCCAGGCCCGCCCGTCGGCAGCGCCTCGACGAGGAGCGCCGGCCGACCATTGACCAGCGTCAAGGGCTCCGTCGTCGCAGGCCCGAGGCCCGCGGCGAGCTCGAGGTCCGTCGTCGTGCAGCGCCCACCGCGACACGCTTGGACGTGGAGCACGCGACCCTCGACCGAGGCAGACAGCGGCGCCTCGAGGGCCTGAGCGCTCGCAGGCACGACGCTCGGGCCGAGTGCGACCACCGCGAGCCGCGACCACCGCAGGGCTCGCGCGCTCATCGCGGCAACGTGCTCGTCTTCACCCAAAAGCCGTTCCCGTCGAGCGGCATGAGCGCGAGGTCGGTCGGGACGACGCTTGTCCACTCCGTCGACACGTCCATCGCGTGAAAGGTCGCGCCGGGTTCAACGAGGCCGAGAGGTGCGGCGCCCGCCGCAGGCTTCGACGCGATCGGGAGGGCGATCACGGCGGTGAGCACCTTCGGAGGCTCCGCGAGCGCGAGCGTCGGCGAGGCGAGCGGCTTTGGCGCGAGGGCGTTCATGTCGATCAGCTCGCCGTGGATCTGAGGCTCGAGCTCGTTCATGCGGACCCACCCGTCGAGCGTCACGTCGCCGGGCGACACGACGTGGACCCAGCCGGCCCGCACCTCGGTGCTCCAGAACACCTTGCGCGCGTCGTCATCCATCTTGAGCTCGAGGACCTGAGCACCCTGCGCTCGATCGAAGAGCTTCAAGCCGCCTGTCTTCATGTGGTACCAGCGCGCCCCCTTGGGCGGCTCGGTTGCCTCGAGCGCGATCGGGGCGAGCCCAACCGCGGCGCAGGGGAGTTTTCCGCGAAGCTTCGTCGGAGCGCCGTCGGCCGCACGCGTCCCAAGCACCGCGTGCTCGAACTCGACCTCACCAGACGCCGCGGCCTTCGGCTGGATTTCCACGCCCTTCGTGAGCCACACCTGCCCACCGACGAGCGACACCGCCTCCTTCGCGAAGAAACGGAATGCCGAAGGCGTCGCGTGACCGTTGACGCGGAGGTAGGGCTTCGTGCCGTCGCCGGTCTCGACCTTGAGGCGCGACCCTGGAGCGAACGTCGGCTCGACGAGCTTCACGCGCAGCAACACGCCCGTGAATTTCGCGTGCGGCGCACCGCCGGCGGCCTCGAGAAAGAGCTCTGTATTGGGGGCCGGCGAGGTGACCCCCTCGATGACGCATGGCGCAGCGCCTTCGGCGAAGGCTTCCGACGCGGCGAGGAGAGACGCGACCGCTAGGCCGGTTCGAATGCTTGTGGCTCGCATGACTTCGGCAGTTACAGTAGCACCGCTCGAAGATGGGAAGACGGAAGGGTTCCTGGGTCGCGCCGAGCGGCGTGCACGTCGCGTTCGCGACGCCGCGAAAGCTGCCGAAGCCGCGCGACCTCGAGGGGCGCGTGGTCGTCCTCGACATCGCCTTCGCCTCGGAGAGCGGCGGTCGGCGCAACGACTTCGAGTCCAACACGCTGCGCTTCATCGACGAGCTGGGCGACCGCTTGGTCGGCTGGATCGATCACCACGACAGCGCGCATCACGCGCGATTCTTGGGCGAGCCGAGGTTCGTCTTGTCGACCAAGGCCGAGCACGGCGCGTGCCCCGAGATGCTCGACCCGACCCTCGTCGCTCGACTCGGGCCAGCCGACACGATCGTTTGCCACACCGATTTCGACGGGCTCGCGAGCGCTGCCAAATGGCTGCTCGGCGGCGTCGAGCCGTACCCTGGCTGCGACGACGACGCGCGAGCGATCGACACGCGACGTGGGACGCCGAGCGGGACCGGCGCGCTGTTCGACCGCGCGATCCGAGCGCGCCCTCGCGACGAGGACGTGCTCCGTGCCGTGCTCGACCTCCTCGAGAGCCGCATGACGAAGGACGCGTGGCAGCTCATCGAAGAAGCGGCCGCGGAGATCGCCCCGCTCGAGGACGAGGCCGGGCGGCTTTCGCACGCGTACGAGATCGGGGGGCCCGATTTCCTCCTCGTCGATCTCGATCGCGCGGGGCGTCGCGGGCCTTACGACAAGACGACGTTGCTGCTCCTCGGGCAAGCGCAGGTCCGCATGGCCTGCGTCGTCGACGGTGACACCGCGACCTTCGCGGCTGCCTATGACAGCGGGGTCGACTTCCTCGCGCGGTTCGGGTTGTCGGGGGGTATGCCGACGATGGTGTCGATCCATCGCGCGCATCTCGCTGACGCGCTCGCGTCGCTCGACGTGGCGCCCGAGCTCGTCTCGCGCTACCGGCTGCCGACGACGACTTCGTAGTCTTCCATGACGGGGTTCGCGAGGAGCTCGTCTGCCGCGCGAGCGAGCTTGCGGCGCGCCTCCTCGACGTCGACGTCGTCGAGCTCGAGCTCGACGAGGCGACCGATGCGCACGCCGCGCACGCCTTCGACCCCCATGTGAGCGAGAGCCTTTCGGACGGCCTCGCCCTGCGGGTCGAGCACCTCGGTCTTCAAGCGAACGAACACGGTGGCCTTGACGGTCATGCGATCCCCAGGTTGCTTCGGATTCTCGAGTGTGGGTCGGACAGCTCGGGCGCAAACGGAGCGCCCACGATCGCTTCGCACGCCTCTGCGTAGCGTCTCATCGCCTCGACCTTCACGTCGTCGGGGATGACGGGCACCGCGCCCTCGCCGGTGAAGCCTCGCTCGGCGAGCCAGCGGCGCACGAACTCCTTGTCGAACGACTCGGGGGCTTCGCCTCGTGCGAAGCGCTCTTCGTACGAATCCGCGAGCCAGAAGCGCGACGAGTCTGGCGTATGCAGCTCGTCGATGACGACGAGCCGCCCATCTCGGTCGCGGCCGAGCTCGTACTTCGTGTCCGCGAGGATGAGACCGCGCGCGGCGCAATGCCGCTGCCCGGCCTCGAAGAGCGCCATGACGAGCGCCTCGGCCTCCTCGAACTCGTCGCCGCTGAGATGCCCCTCGCGCACGAGCTCGTCCTTCGACATCGACACGTCGTGGTGCCCCTTCGGCGCCTTGCTGCTCGGCGTGAGGAGCGGCCGCGCCAAGCGCTGATCCTTTTTAAGCCCATCGGGCAGCGCGTGTCCGCAGAACGTGCGCGCGCCGCTTGCGTAGTGCGTCCACATGCTCGTGCCGGTGACGCCCGTGATGTAGGCGCGGACAACCATCTCGGCGCCGAGCGGCCGACACTCGACGACCTCCATCACGTTTGGATCCGGGACCGAGAGCACGTGATTCGGCGCGAGCGCGCGTGTGTGCTCGAACCAGAACGCGCTCACCCACTGCAAGAGCTGCCCCTTCAGGGGGAGCGTCCCGAGGACGCGGTCGAAGGCGCTGATGCGGTCCGTCGTCACGAGGAAGCGCCGCGCATCCCGCGTCACGTAACAGTCGCGCACCTTGCCCTCGTACTTGACGCCGAGCGCACCGAGCTCCGTCCGCTCGAGCGGGGCCTCGAGCGCGCGCTGGAACCATTCCGCGTCTGCCACGGCGGCACGATAGTACGAGGCAGCCCTCGGACGCCACGGCGGCCCGTTGCGGACCCGCGCCAGTCGGGCTAGAGCCGTCGCCCATGACGAAGATCGCGCTCATTGGTGCCGGAAACATCGGTGGTGAACTGGCCGCGGCCATCGCGCGCCGCGAGCTCGCAGAGCACGTCGTGCTCTTCGACATCCCGCAGAAGGAGAGCTTCGCGAAGGGCAAGGCGCTCGACCTCGAGCAGAACGGCGCGATCGAGGGCTACGACACCAAGGTCACCGGCACCTCGAAGTGGGAGGACTGCGCGGGCTCGGACGTGCTCATCGTCACCGCCGGCATCCCGCGCAAGCCGGGGCAGGACCGCAAGGACATCATCGGGACCAACCTGCCGATCATTCGAAATGTCGCCGACAACGCGAAGCTCCACTGCCCGAACGCCTTCGTCATCGTGATCTCGAACCCGCTCGACGCGATGGTCTACGAGTTCATGAAGCGCACGAGCTGGCCGAGGGAGAAGATCGTCGGCATGGCGGGCGTCCTCGACAGCGCGCGCTTCCAGCTGTTCCTCGCCCGCGAGGCGAACGTGTCGGTGAAGGATGTGCGCGCGATGGTGCTCGGCGGTCACGGCGACCAGATGGTGCCGGTCGCGAGCGCGTGCACGATCAACGGCGTCCCCGCGAGCCAGCTCGTCGCCGATGACAAGTTCAACGCCATCGTGGATCGGACCCGCAAGGGCGGCGGCGAGATCGTCGGCCTGATGGGCACGAGCGCCTACTACGCTCCGGCCCTCAGCGCGGTCGCGATGGCCGAAGCCTACCTCCACGACCAGAAGCGCCTCCTCGCGAGCGCGGCGTACCTGTCGGGCGAGTACGGTTACAGCGGCTTCTTCATGGGTGTCCCCACCATCATCGGGCGCGGCGGCGTCGAGAAGATCCTCGAGATCGCGCTCACCGACGCCGAGAAGAAGATGCTCGCGGACAGCGCCGTCGCGGTGAAGGAGATCGTCGACATCGTGAACGCCGGCTGACCGCGAGATCGCGACGGCTCGCAGCGGCGGCGCCCCAACACGGAGCGTCGCCGCTCGCTTTTTTGTCGGATCGCATGCTCGCCTACGCCGCGAGAGCGGCTAACGTGGCGCATCGTTCGATGCTCGATGCGTTTGAGCTCTCCCGGCCCGACGAGGACACTCCGTTCGTCCTCGAGGTGCCGCACGGCGGGCTCGTGCTCGACGAAGCAACGCGGCTACGCGTCCCCGCGAAGGCGCTCGAGGCAGGCTCGGTGCTCGCCGACTCGGACGTAGGAGCGCGCGAGCTCTTCAAGGCCGTCGGTCACGCTCGCGCGACGGTGGTCACCGCGACGCTGAGCCGCTACGTGATCGATCTCAACACGACCCCGCGGCTCCCGACGCCGTACGAGGACAAGCGCCCGCCGGGCCTCAACGACATCCGGCGTCGCTCGCAGAGCGGAGCCCAGTGGTACGAGCCCGCGAGAACCGGCGACGAGGTCAGAGCGGCCGTCGCGTCGATCTTCGAGCCCTACCACCGCGCCGTCGAGGCCGAGCTCGATCAAGCGGCCGCAGGCTTCGCGGCCGTCCTGCTCGTGTCGGGCCACACCTACCCGGCGCGCGGCCGCGAGAGCGCCGACATCGTCGTGGGGTCGCAGGACGGAGCGACCGCGCCTTCGGAGCTCACGCAAGCCTTCGCTCGCTCGCTCGAGCGACAAGGCCTCACCGTCGCGCTCGAGCGCCCCTTCCCGGGCGGCTACTCGGTCGGCCGTCACGCACGCCTGGCCGACGCGCGCTTTGCGATGCAGCTCGAGGTCGCGCGGCCCCTCGTCTGCCGACCAGGTGGAGTGCTCTCGAAGGAGGACGCCAACCTCGATCCCGTCGCCATCGCGAGCCTCGCGCGGAGCCTCGCCGCGGCCTTGGACGAGCTGCGCGAGCTCCTCGACGCTCCGCGACACGCGACGCCGAGCCACCGTTCGAGCGGCTAAGGCTGCGGCCACCAGGGACGGCTGGATCACGAACTATCCGTAATTTCCCGACGAATTTCGACAACTTTCGCGACGGTCGTCATTGACACGCGGCGCCGTGCGCTCGACATTGAGGCGACTGTTCCCGCCGGAGGATGCATGCGTCAGGACGTCTTCACGCTGAAGTGCGACAAGCTCGAGGGAGCCTCGTTCGTTGGATTCCGTGGCACCGAGCACGTCTCGAAGCCCTATGAGTTTGACCTGTTCTTCACCGTCCCGATCGGCGCGGCCGTGCGCGGCACGGTCGGCGAGCGCGCGACGATCCGAGGCGAGCGCACCGACTCGGGTGAGCCGTTCGTCCTGCACGGGGTCATCGCGAGCGTGCGGCTCTTGCACCAGACGGCGGAGCGGGCGCTCTACCACGCGCTGCTCGTCCCGAGGGTTTGGCTCCTGCGGCAGTTCTGGCGCAGCTACGTCTTCACGAAGTGCACCCCGAAAGAGTTCCTCTCCGACACGCTCACGGCGGGCGGCGTCGCATCGAACGAGTTTCGTTTCGACATTCAGGACGACCTCTACCCGACCGAAGAGTTCGTCGCGCAGTACCGCGAGAGCCACCTCGACTTCTTCCACCGCTGGCTCGAGCGCGAGGGCCTCTACTACTACTTCGAGCACAAGGCCGACGCGGCGAACGAGGTGATGGTCGTCGTTGACGAACGCGGCCGGCACGTCGACTTTCCGGGCACCGGACGCGTGTCGTACGTGCCCATCTTCGGCGAAGACGTGACGGCCCCCGAAGGCTTGCACCAGCTCGAGGCCGAGACCCGCTGGCTGCCGAAGTCGGTGACCGTCGCCGACTACAACTACGCGAACCCCTCCGCGACGCTCCGCAGCGAGGGCGCGGTCACGAAGGGTGGCCACGGCACGATCACCGAGTACGGCTACCGCTCGTTCGACCAGGACAACATGAAGCGGCTCGCGAGCGTGCGAGGCCAGGCGCTCGGCTGCCGCGAGACGATGCTCCGCGCGAGCGGAGACGTGCTCGGCCCGCGCGCGGGCTACCGCTTCGCAATTGACGAGCGCCCCGAAGAGGTCGACGAAAAGTGGCTCGCGCTCGAGGTCGAGCACGCCGGCGCGCTCGCCGGGATGACTCCCGAGGTCGCGCGCCTCACCAAGCTATCGACGCGCGAGACCTATCAGATGCGCGTCGTGGCCATCCCGTCGTCGGTTCAGTACCGCGCGCCGCAAGACACGGCTTGGCCGCGGATCTACGGCTTCGAGAACGGCGTCGTCTGCGGCGAAACGTCGAGCGAGTACGCCCAGCTCGACAAGGACGGTCGCTACCTGGTCCGCTTCGAGTTCGACACGAGCGACTTGCCTGACGGCAAGGCCTCGACGCGCGTCCGGATGCTGCAGCCGCACGGCGGCGACAAGGAGGGCTTCCACTTCCCCCTGCGCAAGGGCACCGAGGTGATGATCGGCTTCCTCGGCGGCGACCCTGACCGGCCGTTCATCGCGGGCGTGGTGCCGAACGCGCACAAGCCGAGCGTGGTCGGCGAGCGGAACCACACGCAGAACGTGATCCGCAGCGGCAGCGGCAATCAGATCGTCCTCGAAGACGAGAAAGGCAAAGAGTTCGTCTTCATCAGCACGCCGAACAACAAGACAGGGTTTTACATGGGTTCCCCCACCGGAGCCCAGTCGAGCGTCTACACCGGCCAGGACGAGACCTACGCGATCACGCACCCCTCCGCCGCCGTCGACGGGGACACGAACAACACGATCGACGTCCCGTTCAGCCTCTGGCAGACGACCGACGGCAACGCGGGGCTCGAGACGGGCGGCGGGTACTACGTCAACGTGTGGGGCGAGCAGAACTGGTTCGTCTACGAGGGCGCCAATCACGGCTACCTCGGCGACTTCAACCTCGATGTCGGCGGCAACTCGGTCGAGCAGTATCACTCGAAGCGCACGACCCGCGTGACTAGCGGCCAGGAGGACACGATCAACGGCACGGGTCTCAAGCAGACCATCAAGTCGAAGCTCGAACAGACGGTCAATGGCGAGGCGAGCCTCCACGTGACGAAGGACGTGACCTACAAGTTCGACGCGAATTGGTCCACGACCGTCACGGGCGACTGGAACGCAAAGTTCGCCGGCGAGACAGTCACGATCACCGCCTCCACGGACGCACTCAAGATGCACGCTGGAGCCACGATCGATCTCGACGCACGGGTCGTCACCGTAAAGGGTAAGAAGGTAATGGTCGAGGCTGAAGAGAACTTCTTCAACTACGGCAACGAGCACAAGTTCTTCTTCTATTCCGGTGAAACCGGCCTCGCGAAGACCGAGCAAGTTGCGATGGTTGAAACGTTACACGGCATCGAGCTCGAGACGAAGGGCGTGGTGATCACCACGAATGGCCATTGGCAGGCGACGTGTGCCGATATTGGAATTGCGGCCGCTCTGACGCGCGAAACGACTGGCACCAGCTTGAGGCAACACATCGCCAACATCTGGACGTGCGCGTTCACCAAGGTTTGAGGAAGCTCCTTGAAGATTTGCAAGCCCATCAAACTTCCGGTGCTCACGCGGGTCCTCACAACAGCGCGCGCAACCGAGCTTCATGTCACGACCGTACTCGCGTTTCAGCTCGCGAATCCGAAGGTTCTGGTAGACGAAATCGCACTGTGGCCCAGGATCGCCGGAGAGCTAGGAACAACGGTCTTCGATGAAGGATTCCGTAAGCCGCACTCGGAGTTCCTCGTAGCAGGAAAATTTTTTGCACCGAGAGGCGAGGCGGTTCGGACTTCTTTTGTTCGCGTGCGCGTCGGCGCCCTCGAGAAGACACTCTTCGTCGCGGGCGACCGTTACTGGGTCGGTCGGAGCGCCTCTGAGCCGTTGCCGATGACGGAGCTTCCCATTGATTGGCAACACACTTCGGGTGGCGCCGACGACGACCGGAACCCTCTCGGCATGGGTACGGTCGAAGTGGAGCGCGCGGGTACGATGGTCCTGCCGCTCCCAAACGTCGAAGCGTTCGATTCGCGACGAACGAGTCCGAGCGAATCGCCATCACCGGCGAGCCTACTGCCGATGGACCTAAGTTTCGGACCGCGGCGCCGCAGGGCGGGCAGCTTCGCGGCGGATTCGTCGGAGGGCGACGCGTCAGCCATTCCGCGCGACTGCGAGCCGGAGTTCTTCAACGTCGGGCTGCCGAACCAGCAGGCACCTGGATTCTGGCGCGGAGACGAGACGCTTCTCGTCGAGAACATGCACCCCGAACAGCCTCGAATCGAGAGTCGATTGCCTGGACTCAAAACCCGCGCGTTCGTTGCGCGCTCCGGTGTTATCGAGTCCCTCGAAGAGGTGGCGCTGCAGTTCGATACGGTGTGGCTTTTTCCAAGCGCAGGGATAGGCGCCGTCGTCGCGCACGGCTCGGTACCGATCGACAGCCGCGACGGTAGCGAGGTGAGCCACTTCGTGGCGGCGTGCGAAGCCCCAAACGAGGCTCGCACTCGCGAGCATTACGTTGCGGCGCTCCAACGGCGGCTCGACCCAGTCGAGGGAGCCCTTTACGAACTTTCGGACAGCGACCTCATGCCAGAAGAGGGGCACGGGATCGCGCCGAACATCGACCTCGAGGCCGTCGGACAGTGGACGCATCTCGAAGGACTGCGCGCCGATCGAATGCACCGTGGCGCCGAGCGCAATCGGCAAAGAGCGCGGGCGCGTCTCCTTGCTGAGGGTGGGGACCCCGCGCGCTATGGCCTCGACGAGCCCATCCCACCGCCAACCCGCGCTCCGCCCCCTGGTGATCTCGATGCGGTCGTCGCGTTTGCCCGGTCACAAGATGCCGTCGCGGCGCAAGCGAAGGCCCGCGCGACGCTACCGGTCGATTCGAGCGGGATGGCGAAATCGGGGGACGGGGAGCAAGTCGGTGGGCCACCGCACTTTCGCGCATCGGCGATGCTCGCAACGATCTCCGAGCGCACGGCTACGGCTCGCTCGCGTGGCATGCCCGACGTTGAAACCGAGGCAGCTCTCGCCTCCGACGCGCTGCGGAAGAAGCTTGAGCAGCTCGAAGAGCTCACCCGTCTTGGATACCGGCGGAGTGCCCACTTGCTTTCCGCAGCCTCCCCAATGACCGAAGAAGCCTCGGCGATGGCGAAGCTCATCGTCGGCATGGCGCGGGACGCGAACGAGTCGCTGACCGAGCGGGACTTCACCGGCGCGGACTTCCGCGACATGGACCTCACGGGGATTGACTTCTCGCGCGCGTTCCTCGAAGGGGCCGATCTGCGGGGCGCCGACCTCTCGGGTGCGAACTTCGAGGGTGCGGTGCTCGCGAAGGCGGACCTGCGAGGGGCAAAGCTCGTCGCGACGCGGCTGCGGCAAGCGAACCTTGGAGGAGCGAACCTCGAAGGCGCGAGCCTCGAGCGAGCGGACATGCGTGAGGCGATCCTCATGCGCGCCCACACGACGAGCGCCAGCTTCCGCCGCGCCGAACTCGAGGGCGCGGACCTTCTGGAAGTCCACTGGCAAGGGGTTGATCTCCGAGGCGCGCGCTTTGAGCGCTGCACCTTCCTGAAAGCCGATCTGTCGAAGGCAAATCTGACGGACGCGCACCTCGTACAAGCGACCTTCCTCGAGTGCACGCTCGACGACACGGTGTTCGACGGCGCCAACCTGCACAAGGCCAGCGTCATCTCGTGCAAGGGGACGCGACCCTCCTTCGTCGGCGCCGACGCTCACGAAGCGGTGTTCGTCCATAAGAGCGAGCTGCCGGAAGCGAACTTCGACCGCGCCAACCTCGAGCGATGCTGCCTTCGAACGACGGTGCTCCGCGCAGCGACCTTTCAGAGCGCCCGCATGACGATGAGCGATCTGTCCGAGTGCGATGCCACGAGCGCCAAGCTGAACCAAGCGCTCCTCAAGAACGCTCTCGCGATGCGCACGGCCTTCGACCGTGCCTCGCTGAGAGGCGCCAATTTGAACGAGGCCCTCCTCACGAATGCGCGGCTCGCCGCGAGTGACTTCACGGGTGCGCAGCTGACGCGCACCGACTTCACGGGCGCCATCGGGGACGAGGCGACGCGCTTCGACGAGGCCGTCGTCGCTTGGACGAAATTCGACGACCAGGCGAAGAAGGGGGCGAGCGCATGAACCTCGACGAGCTTCTCGACAAGGTGCAGCACGGCGAGCCGATTCAGCACGCGGACTTGTCGCTGCTCGATCTCACTGGCGCGGATCTGTGCGGGGCGGTGTTCGACGGCGTGCGCTTCCCGGCTCGCATGGCTTCCGCTCAGCTGAAGGAGTCGACGTTCAATGAGTGTACGTTCGACGCCTGCGACCTCTCCGGCTGCGACGCCCACCTCGCGACTTTTTTCCGATGCCGATTCTCGGAGACGAAAGTCGACGAGAGCCAGCTCATCGCAACGACCTTCGCGGAGTGCGAAGCGAATGGAACCTCGTTCGCGCGGGCGCACGCCCCGATCGCCAATTGGGTAAAGTGCAAGCTCGACGGCGCGTCCTTCGTCGGCGCGAACCTCGACCGCGCAAATATTGTCGAAGTCACCCTCGATCGCGCAGACCTCTCGGGCGCGAACCTCGACCGCGGCACCTACTACAAGCTCGACCTCTCGAGCGCGAAGCTCGACGGTGCGAACCTCACCCTGACGACCTTCGTCGAAGCGAAGCTCGGGGCGCACGCCTTCGCGACGACCAAGCTCTTCCGAACGCAGTTCATGCGCGGCAGCCTTGCGGGCTCGAGCTTTGCGGGCTGCGACGCGACCGAGTGCAACTTCACCGACTGCGACCTCGACGGCTGTGACTTCACGAATGCGCTCGTCCCGCGCGCGCTCTTCGGTGGTGCGCATGGGTCACGCGTGCGGTTTGGGAATGCGAAGCTCATGAACGCGATCTTCGAGAAGGCAAGGCTCCCTGGGGCAACCTTCGGCAGCGCCGACCTCACCGAGGCGTACCTCGTCGGGGCGGCCTTCGAGGGCGCGTCGTTCTCGGGTGCGACCCTTTCGTACGCGGACCTTTCGCACGCGAACCTCGTGGGCACGGACTTCACCGGCGCGTCGATGTTTCGGACGAACCTGCACCGCGCCGAGCGTCGGGGCGCGCGGCTCCCGGCCGGGACCTGGCTCGACGACGACGCCGACCGCGCAGCCGTCGAAGACTGGAAGCCGAAGCACGGCGACGAGCGGACCACCGTCCGAAGCTGAGGCCAGCATGAACGCGCA